>CAJXRJ010000539.1 GCA_913058555.1 uncultured bacterium | reverse complement strand
GGGGCAGCGGAGCCCGGGGGGCCGTGGATCCGTTGCGCGGGGACCTGGCCCGTGGTGACGTGCGGGGCATCGTGCCCGAGCTCACCGACGGCTCCGGGACCAGCCCGCTGCCCCTGGACCAGCGAATCGATTTGGCCGCGGGCGTCCTGCGGGGCATGGGCCTGACCCGGGACTTTGCGCCGCTGGTCGTCTTCATCGGGCACGGTGCAGGAACCACGAACAACCCCCAGGCGGCGGGCCTTGGCTGCGGCGCCTGCGGGGGCCAAAGCGGCGAGCTCAACGCGCGGTTGCTAGCGGGTCTCATGAACGATGCCCAGGTGCGCGCGGGGCTGATCCAGCGGCGTATCCATATCCCCGCGGACACCCACTTCATGGGGGGCCTACACGACACGGTCCTCGACGAAGTGACGCTCTTTGGAATGGACGAGCTGCCCGAGCGGCGCCGCGCGGGCGCCGCCGCGTTCAAGGGGGCCCTGGCGGCCGCGGGGCACGAGGCCCGCAAGGAGCGCGCCCCATCCCTCGGCATCGAAGGCGGCCTTGACGACGCCCCGTCGCTGCTGCGCGCCTTGACCCGGCGCGCGTCGGACTGGTCGGAGGTGCGCCCAGAGTGGGGCCTCGCCCGCAACGCGGCGTTCATCATCGCGCCGCGTGCCCGGACGCGGGGCCAGGACCTGGGCGGCCGCACGTTCCTGCACGAGTACGACTGGAAGACGGACGAGGGCTTCGGCGTGCTCGAGGCGATCTTGACCGCACCCATGGTCGTGACGCACTGGATCAACGCCCAGTACAACGCCTCGACCAATGACCCCCAGAGGTTCGGCAGCGGCGACAAGCTGCTCCACAACGTAGTGGGGGGGCACGTGGGCGTCCTCGAGGGCGCGGGCGGAGACCTGCGCATCGGACTGGCGAAGCAGTCCGTTCACACCGGGACCGAGTGGTTCCATGAACCCCTTCGGCTCACGGTGGCGATCGAAGCGCCCGCGGCCGCCATCGACATGATCTTGGACGAGCACGAGGTCGTCTCGAACCTCGCACTGAACGGCTGGCTGCACCTCACTAGGATCGACTCTGACACCGGCGCGCTCACCCAGCGGATCAAGGGGGGCTGGGTTCCCTTGGGCGCGCAGGGCTGATCCCCTGGGCCGCCCCTCCGCCGAGGCCCTATTGATCCAATGACAACGGGATCACCGACTCCGTCCTGGAGCCCGGCGCGCACGTCACGGTGGCCGCGCCCGAGACCATGCCACCCTTTTCCCGATCGTAGTAGTTGGGGAAGAGGCTGTAGGTGCCCGGGGTCAGGCCATCCAGGCGGAAGGCGCCGCCCTTGGCGATAGCGCCGAGGTTGTTCTCGGCGGCGAAGGGGAGTTTGGATCCGTCGGCGGCGTGGGTGCGCGTGACCCACACCGCCACCGTTTCCGGAAGGTCGACGTCCGCCTCGAGTCGACAGACGATCGATGCGGTCCCGCCAGGGGCAAGATCCAGCTCGACGGCCTTTCCGCCGGCGATGGTGGCCTTGCGCACGAAGTGCCGGAAGCCGCGTCCGTTCGGGAACAGCCATTCGTGGGCGACCTCGTAGTCCCCGTCCATGAGCCGGTCGAAGATGTATGTGCCGTCCTCTCCGGTTTGAACGCGCCGGTCCTGGTCCGAGGTGTGGCCGGGCACGAGGAGAGGGCGAAGTGCGATTGTGCCCCCGGCTAACGGTTCACCCTTGGCGTTGAGTAGCTTCCCGCTCAGCACGCCGTCGGTGGAGACCGCGACGTTGCGTTCGATGCTCAGCTTGCCGGCCTCGATCTGGATCGGGCCCACGATCTGGGAGCCGAATGCGGGATGGAGCAGAGCGAGGTGGGTGTCGCCCGACGGGAGGTCCAGGAATTCGTAGCGACCCGAAGCGTCTGTTTGGGCCTGCATGCGGCCATGGACGTCGTCGCTGTCGGACTCCTGCAGGGGCCGGTCCGCGGTGAAGCGTTTGATGCGCACATTCTCCAGGGGCAGGCCCGTGGAAGCGAGGGTGACCACGCCGTGCAGCCTGGTGCCCGGAAAGAGCGAGATCACGCAGGCTTCGGGGTCGGGGTCGCGGGACACCACCACGCGCGGGTAGAGGCCCGGGGCGTAGCCAGGGGCGCTGGCTTCGATGCCCGTCACGTCCCCGAGCCGCAAGTCCGCGCGGCCGGTGTCCCAAGTGCCGTCCTCGCGGTCAAACTGGTGGCCCTCCTGCATCCAGGTCACGCTCACTCGCGGGAAGCCCTCGTCACCCGGCTCGCGGATCGCGTCCACCATTCGGATGCGGTAGCTCGGCACGGGCTCGCCCGTTCGTCCGTCGATCACGCGACCGGCCAAGGAGCCGGCGCGTTCGATCACAAGCCTCAGGTCGTCCACGCCGAGCTCGGCCACCTTGTGTTCCAGACGGACATAGTCCCTGCCGTAGACCTCAAGGCTCACGTCGGAAGTGGGCAGGGCGTCCAGACGGAACGCCCCCTCCGGATCGGTTTGAATGTTCCGATCGATGTACTCGCCCCCGTGCAGTGCGGTGACGTAAATCCCCTCGACGGCCTTGCCTTCGCCGTTGACGACCTGGCCGGCCAGGGACTGCCCCTTGGAGAGGCGCACCTCGACGCCGAGGAGGACGCTGCCATCTTCGGGGACGGTGAGCTCCATGGTCGTCGACGCCAGCCCGGGGAACTGGGCCACCAGGGTCTGCGAGCCGCGCCCGACGGCATCGAACTCGAAGCGGCCGTCCTTGTCCGCCACGGCGTCCAGTCGATCGTAGGCAAATGGGGAGAAGCCGATGTAGAGCTTCGCACCCGCCACGGGATCGCGGGACTCGTCCATGACGCGGCCCTGGACCCTGACCCCGGCCAAGAGCTCGAAGTCGAGCTCCTTGGCCTGGGCGCCGCCGGACAGCACGTCGATGGATTTCAGGACGTAACCCGGCTTGCGTGCTGTGACCATGTGCTTAGGCCGCCCGGGGTCGAGGCCGCCGAGACGATAGGTGCCGTCGGGGCCGGTCATCACGCCATCACCGCGGAGATGGAATGCGTCCACGTTCGCCGCTTCGAGGGGGTTCCCGTTTGCGTCCAGCACGCGGCCGGTCACGACGAACTCCTCCCTGAGGAGGAAGTCGACGCCTTCCATGGATGTCCCGGGCTCGGGATGGAGGATTGCCCTGCCCTGGGCGAAGCCAGCGGCCAGGGCGTCCATGTGGGTTTCATCCTGGAGGGAAGGCAGCAGCAGCTCGTAGGTCCCATTTGGGCCGCTGAGGGTATGGCTCCAACCGGAGCTGATGCGGGCGCCCTCGACCGCGTCACCAGCCTCCGTGCGGACTTGGCCAGCGACGTGGAAGTTGAGCGGATGCAGCCAGATCTTCAGCTCGGGCGTCGGCTCTTCGGCGGTGACTTGGATGCGTCGCGGGAACGCCGTGTGCTTTTCCACCGCGCCGGTGAGCTCGATCCAATGTTCGCCCACGGGCCGCGGGCCGTCCCACCGCAGCTCGCCCTTGGCGTCCGCCACCAGGTGGTCCTCGACCAAGGGCGCTCCAGTGGACTCTCTTGGGGGCTCGGCCGTGCGTTCCCCCCCCGGGATCGTGCCGCCGAAGATACGCATTCGCACTGTCGCTCCGGGAAAGGGGTCCGTGCCCATGCCCAGGTACACGTTCCCGTGCAGGGCCCTGTCGGCGTCCAGACCCGCGCCGGATGCGATCTCGCGCGCTGCGGTACCTTCGCCGGGGGCGAGGCCTGAGGGTTCCTCTGGCACACGCCCTGGACGGTCCAGGGAGTGGTCACCTGCCCCGGCGAGTGCGGCGCCGGCGTCGACTTCGAGCGCATCCTCCGTGGGCTGGTTCAGGCGCCAGACGAAGAGTGAGCATCCGATAAGCACGGCAACGACGGCCGTGGCTGCGACTTTTGACTGCATAAGCGTGGCTCCGACCCACGTGCCGGTGGCGGCTCCTGCCGCCGGAAACGATGGCCCCGCGAGGGGCAGAAGTGCGGAAAGCAGAGCGCCACGACCGCCGGGGCATTCGGCGTCGAGTTTCGCGCGCACCTGGGCGATGCCGCGGCGGAGCCGAGTGCGCACGGTGCTCACCGGGACGTCCAATCGCGCGGCGACCTCCTGGGCGGAGAGGTCGTCCACGAAGCGCAGGCGAATGGCCGTCCGGTACGGTTCATCCAGGGCTTCGACGGTGCGCAGCACGAACTGCAGTACCTCAAGCCGCTCGACCGTTTCAGATTCCGGGCTCTGAAGGTCCGGTCGCGCGACGGCCTCTTCCCGCCGGGCGCGACGGCCTTCCTCCCGGCCCTTCTGCATCGACCGATGGCGCACCCATCCGGCCAGCCAAGCGCGCAGCGGCACGCCGGGCCGGGGCCGCGCCCGAAGGGAAGCCAGCCAGGCCTCTTGCACGAGGTCCTCCGCTGCCCCGGGATCCCCCAAGAGCCCCCGCGCGAGCCGCCGGAGGTAAGCCGCGTGCTCGAGGAAGGCCCTCGGATCGTTGGGGTTGGCGGAGGGCGTCTGCATGGCTCACCGGGCAGTTGTCGCCGACGCACGGCGTGCTTCAGAATTCTCGCACAAGTACGGCCAGCGGTTCCTTTTTGGTCCCAGGGCAGCGCCCCACGGCGTGGGGCCGAGTCGCTAGGCTGCTCACAGCATGATTGAGCGCACCGACGACGGCCACGTGACGACCCTCAGGCTCGCCCATGGGAAGGCGAGCGCCCTGGACCTCGAATTCCTGGAGGCCATCCCTGCAGCCCTCGACGGGGTGCTCGCGTCGGAGGCGCGGGCCCTGATCTTGACAGGGACGGGCTCGATCTTCTCCGCGGGGGTGGACCTCAAGCGGCTCCTGAGCGGCGGGGAGGCCTACACGGATCGCTTCATGCCGGCGCTGCGCCGGGCCTTCGAAGCGCTGTTCTTTTTCCCGCGACCCGTCGTCGGCGCCGCGAATGGACACGCCATCGCGGGCGGCTGCGTGCTCCTCGAGTGCTGCGACGTGCGGCTCATGGCGGCGGGCCGCGGCCGCATCGGGGTGCCGGAGCTGGCGGTCGGCGTGCCCTTTCCGCTGCTCGCCCTGGAGATCATCCGCTTCGCCGTCGCGGGACATCGCGTGCAAGAAGTGCTGTATTCCGGCGACGTCTACTCCCCCGAAGCCGCTCAGGACCTCGGCCTGGTGGATAGCGTCTTGGCGGCCGAGGACCTGCAAGCCGCCGCCCTCACCCGTGCGCAGGCCCTTGCCACCTATCCGCCCGAGGCCTTCGCCTTCAACAAGGCCCAGCTGCGTCGGCCGGTGCGCGCCGCCCTGGACTCCCATGGGGCCCAAGACGACGGGCGCGCCCAAGCCCTTTGGGGACTGTCTCTTATA
>CAJXRJ010000538.1 GCA_913058555.1 uncultured bacterium | reverse complement strand
GAGATCATGCCTAGTCTCGTGGGCTCGGAGATGTGTATAAGAGACAGGCCAAGGGCTGCGGTAGTGTCCAGCCAACCCCAGGGGCTCAGAACCACCTCCGCAGATTCTTCCATGGCCGTGGCAGCACGGCGGTGAATGGCCTGTAGACGGACGTCGCCAAAGAGGAGCACGCGGGGCTTCGCCGCGTTGGGCGCTTCCAGGGCGTCGCCCTCGTCGTCGTGCCCACGGCTGTTCTGCCCCTGGGTGACGCCCAGGGAAACGAGCAGCGCCACCAGCAGTAGCGTCCAGCGAACGGCCGATACCGCGCTCACGAACTCTTCCTCAGCGCTGTCAGGGGACCGGTGCTGTCGGCGAAGCTCTTCGCGGGGACGTCCACCGCGTGCAGCATGGACAGCAGCAGGTTGGCCATCGGGACCTTCTGTTCGCCGACGAAGCGGTGAAGATTGCCGTGCTGGAAACCGAGGGCGCCACCCCCGGCCACCTGCAACGGGTAGTTCTGGGTGTTGTGAGAGGCGTGTGGGTGAGCGGATCCCCAAAGGACCACGGTGTTGTCGAGCATGGAGCCGTCGCCCTCCTTCGTCTCTGCCAGTCGATTCAGGAAATAAGCGTGCTGCTCGGCGCGCCACAGGTCCCAGCGCGGCGCAAAGTCCGCGGGGCGCTTGTGGGCGATGTCGTGGGTGTTCCCGCTGTAGCCGAGCACGTAGTTCGAGTAGTTGCCCACGTCGTGGGCCGTGGACTGCTCGCTCTCGGTCATGAACGTGGCGAACCGCGTGGAATCCGTGCGCAGGGCCAGGTAAATCAAGTCGTAGAAGGAGCGGATGAACTCCTCTGGCTCCTTCGGGCTGGCGTCCAGGCGCAGGCCCGTCTCGTCCACCTCTGGCAAGGGGATATGGGTCCAGCGGTCAACCCGCTCGATGCGCTTCTCCGCCGCTCGGATAGCGTCCAGGTACTCTTCCATCTTGGCCCGGTCAGCGGCACCGAGCCGGCGGTTCAGACCCTTTGATTGGTCGAGCACGAGGTCGAGCACGGAGCGGCGGCTACGCAGCTCCGTCCTGACGTCGCCAATTTGCTTTCCGGCGTAGGGTCGGAATAGCCGATCGAAGATCTTCCGCGGCTCGTGCATGGACGGGATGGGCCGGCCCGGCCCGTAGTGCGAGAGGGTCTTGGCGCGCCCGTACATTCCGGTGCCGCCCTCGGTGCCCACCACCAACGAGCCGTAGCGCGTGCTGTTCCCGTGGACGTCGGCTGCTACCTGGTCCACCGAGATGGCGTTGGTGGGCTGGGCCGTCTGCATGTCCGCGCCCGTCGCGAAGACGTCGCCCGAGCTGTGGCCTCCGAGCCCCCAGCCGCCAGCATGGTCGAGGCCCTGTACGTAGCTCACGGAGTCCCTCAGCGGCGCGAAGGGGGCCGACGCGCGGTTGAAGCTCAGCGGGCCTGCTTGGTTGCAGGGCCACCAGCTCCACTCCTCGTGCTTTCCCTTGGGTTCGGTGATCCCGTGGGTCCCGCCCGGCATGTAGGCGCCGTACGAGAAGTACGTGACCACCATGCGCTTCGGAAGCTTCGTCGGAGAGGGCGCGCCCGGCGCCATGGCTTCGAGCCAGGGCAGAGCGACGGCTGCGCCGGTGCCCCGCAGCAGTGCGCGGCGGTTGAGGTGCCAAGGTCGATTCATCGTTGGCCTTTGGAGGGGGTGTGTTGGTCACTCTTTCCAAGGAACGCATCGCTGCGGCAGACGGCGACGATCAGGTCTTGGAGCGGGTGGTCCTTGGGGGCGGTCGCACGCACGAGTTCTTCCACCGCGAAGCGGTCGCGCAGGGTCAAGTCGCGGCCCAGGGCGTAGGTCATCAATCGCCGGGTGACGTTGGTGGCGATGTCGTCGCGCCGATCCCCCAGGAGATGGTCCTTCAGCCCCCGCATGCCGTCCACCATTGCGCCGCCGGTGGGGCCGTGGGGAACGCGGGATGCGGCGTCGATTTCGACGGTGCTGAGTTCTTCGAGATAGGCCCTGTAGCCGGCCTGGTCGCCGTGATCCGCCTTGAGGAATCCTTGGACGCGGGTCCCGCTGGGCGGGACCCGCGGGTGGAACCGGCCGGTGGCGTCGTAGCGTTCGAAGGGGATGCCCCAGGGATCCAAACCAGCATGGCAATCGTTGCAGCTCTCCTTTGTGCGGTGCAGGCGCAGGAGGTCCTTGAGGGTCGTGGCGGTGGCCACCGCCTCAACCCCCGCGGAGTCCTCAAGGGCCGGCACGTCAGCTGGCGGGTCGGCCACCTCGTCCCCGAGGATCGCCTCCCGCAGCCACACGGCCCGATAGATGGGATGGGGCGCGGAGCCCGTGCCCGTTCCCACAAGGATCGACCCCTGGGTCAGGAGACCGCCCAGGTGATGTTCGGGACCGATCTCCACGGGTCGCAGATGGTTTCCTTGGACCCCTTCCACCCCATAGTGGGCGGCGAGGGGCTGGTTAAGCATCGCGAAGTCGGAGTCCACAAGTTCCAACACGCTCCCGTTGCGCCGCACGAGTTCCGCCATGAAGGCCAGGGTCTCCCCGTGCATCCAGTCGCGGATCGTGGGCCGGTTTTCCATCTCGCGCCCGGACCGCTCGCCGCGTTTGATGGTGTAGAGGAAGCGTGGGAAGCGTTTGAGGTCGATCGGGACTGCGGCCAGGCGGTCGAGGCCCAGCCACTGTTCAGTGAAGTGCCCGATGAAGTCCCGTGCGCGCGGGTCGGCGAGCATCCTGCGCGCCTGGCGCTCGACCACGTCGGCGTCGCGAAGCGTCCCGTCCGCGGCCAGCGCGAATAGCTCGTCGTCGGGCATGGAGCCCCAAAGGAAGTACGACAGGCGAGACGCCAGCTCGAAGGTTCCGTTGCCGGGTCCCGCCGAGGTGGTGTGAAGCAGGAAGTCCGGCGAGATGAGCACGGCCGCCAGGGTCTCGCGCATGCCCTCCTCGAGGGTCTCCAGGCCGAGCGCCTCCGAGACGATCTCGAAGACCTGCACGAATCGCTCCACCTCGTCCTCCTCCGCGGGCCGGCGGAAGGCCCGCGGCAGGAAGTGCCGCAGCACCTCCGCGACGTAGGCGCGTTCGTCAGTTTCGCGCAGGGGCGAGTCGAACAGAATGCGGGAGTGGTGCTCTGGGGGCCAGGTGTTGGCGACAGGTCCCTCGAATTCGATCCACTCCACCACGGCGCGGGGCATCGCCAGAGGATCGGGGGCGTCGTTCAGGGTGCCGTCGTCGTAGACGTTGACGGGCGTCACCGTGAAGTGGTCGGGGACCACCACCAGCGCTCCGTCGATCTTCCCGCCGCGCCGGTAGCTGTACTCCGGCTGGTAGGGAAAGTTCTCGAGCCGGCCGCGCAGCTCGAAGATTTCGGGCTCGTCGACGGTGTTCGACAGGCGAAGGGTGTCGACGGTCAGAGCGCGGTTGGTGGCGTTGGCATTGATGCCCTCAATGTCATATCCCATCCGGATCTCGAGCGGCACTTCCTTGACCCCCGGCGGAAGGATGGCGCTCGCTTGGACCCTGATGAGGAACTCGCCGGAGGTGGGGGAGTTGCGAACCTGCATCCCGTTCCAGACGGTGCGGTTTCGGTTGCCAAAGACCCCGATTTCGTCGGATTGCATCGTGGTCGGGTCGGGCATGCCGCGCCCTGCAGACAGCCCGTAAGCCTGGCGCTGGCGCCGAGGCTCAGGCCGCACTGGTTCGACGATCACCGAATCCATCACGGTGCGTGCGATCTCGCCGTAGCGGTCGAACTGCTCTAGGCCCAGCAAGAGGAATCGCGCGTTGTTGTTGAACTCGTAGGGGTGAGTGGGGTCCTCGGGCAGGCTCTCGGTGATCGCTAATTCGATCCCGAAGAGGTCCCGGAGCGTGTTGTGGTACTCGAAGTTCGTCAGCCGCCGGGTCGTTGTGGGCAGCTCCGCTCTGTCCCTCGCTTCGGCCGCCGCGCGTAGGTCCCCGTCGAGCAGCCGCACGACCCGTGCGCGCTCCTCGGCTGTCGGCTGGGCTTGATCCTCCGGGGGCATGTCCTCGCTACGGAGCACCTCCAACACGGGCTCCCAGTCCTCGAGGTCACGCCCAAGGCGAGGGCCTTCTCCCGCGGGGTGAAGCGTCACACCGCCGTTGGCCCGCTCGCCTCCGTGGCACTTGGCGCAGTAGGTCGCAAGGAAAGGCGCCACGGCCTCGCGGTAGGCGTCGTCGCCGCTTCCGGCCTTCTGTCCCGCTGACGGGGCGGCCAACAGACCCGATGCTGCCAGAAAGCACGCCGACCCTATCGCCATTCCGAAGCGCGCGAGGGGAGGGGTTTGCAGGAATGCCATTCCCGCGACCATAGCAAACCCAGGACCTATGGCCCGCCGCCCGGCGAACTGAGCACCCGCGAATTCCCAAACCTCGCCCGTGCGTGGGCTGGGCCGAGCCGCATGGGTGTTCCGCAGCAAGCGGGGCGCCCGTGGCATCCATCCATCGGCCGAGACTGGCGTCTTGGGCATGGCGTTGGCATGACGCGGGCACCATGTCATTCGACTTAGGCCCCCGAATGAGGATTGCGGGTTTCCGCAACTCGGACAGAATGGAACGAGTGCGTTTCACTTCGTAGCAGTGCGCTGCAGGGGGCGCTCATGTTCAACGCAACGTAGAACCCAGAGACTCATGCAACGAAGCCAAGCCATCCGTGCATCCCGCCTGGGCGCCTCCGCGCTCGTCGGGGTGGCGACCCTTGCCCTCTTGACCTCCGCGGCGAACGCGCAGGTCCAGCTCATCGCCGTCGAATTCAACGAGGACGACCAAGACGGATTCGACTTGTGGCCCGGCGGCATCAGCGGAAACTTGATGACCGCGCAGTTCGGCGCCATCACCGTGGATGTGTCGACGAACACGAGCTTTGCGCAGCCGGTGAACCGGGGGAGCCTCAATGGCACCCCGCCGGGCTACACCTACCAGGGCCTTTACGAGGATCTCCTGCACGCCTTCACCCCCACGGGTAGCTGCACCCTCGACTTCTCGGGCCTGCTCCCGAACGAGCCTTACACGTTCACGCTCTACGCCTGGGACCCAGGCTCCTTGTCGGGCACCCACGAATGGACGGTCACCCAGGGTGCGTCGGTGCCCGCCTCCCTCACGGTCGACTGGGGGCAGCCACTTGTGAACAACGACACCTTCGCGCTGACGTTCAACGTGACGACAACCGCCCAAGGGACGTTCCAGGTCGACAACACAAACGGCCTCCAAGGATCCGCGATCAACGGCTTCAAGCTCGAGGGCTCCGGAACGTCCGTGGGAACCACTTACTGCGACCCAGGCGTCCCCAACTCTGTCTCTTATACACATCTCCGAGCCCACGAGACTAGGCATGATCTC
>CAJXRJ010000537.1 GCA_913058555.1 uncultured bacterium | reverse complement strand
GTATAAGAGACAGGCTAGTGGGTGGAGGCTTCGACTTGCGCCGCGTCACATCTGTCAATAACGGCGGGTTGGGCGTCGAGGCGACAGCAGCCTTCACCGGAGATCTCAAGGACTCGATCTTCTGGGCCAACACCCAGGGTGCACTCGCCGGCCTTGGCACCGGCCGCGTTCGCTTCAGCAATGGCGATGCCTCGCTCGCGGGCTCCGATGGGAACATCGATACCGACCCGCTCTTTGCCGACCTGGGCCAAGGGGACCTCCAGCTGACCCTTGGTTCCCCATGCATCAACACGGGAGACCCCGCATCGCCCCTCGACCCAGATTCAACGCGGGCGGACATGGGCGCTTACTTCTTCAACATCTGCGCCCCGAGCGTCATCTGCACCCAGCCTGCGAGCTTCGCTCCGTGCTCGCCCACCATCAGCTTTGATGGCTTTGCGAGCGTGACGAGCCCGGCCCCCTTCAGGATTCGCCTCAGCGCGGCGCCCACCCAGTCCTTTGCGCTCTTCTTCTTCGGTATTGGTTCGCCGACGACCCTGACGGCGCCCTTCGGTGACATTTGCGTCGCGGCCCCCCACACGCGCTCCGGCGCTTTTCCCTCCGGGGGAATCTTCGCGGACGGCAACTGCGCCGGCCAATTCAGCTTCGACTTCAACGACTTCCTGCAGAACGGCGCCGCCTCAGGGGTCGCAGTGGGGTCCAACGTGATTGGTCACTTCTGGTATCGGTACCCCACGTCGCCCCTTGGCGCTGTCTTCAGCGACGGAGTGCAGTTGCCCGTGTGCCCTTAGTCGCTGCACGCTTGGGGGCCAGGACTTCGGAGCATCTCGCGCCCCGAAGCCCTGGCCCTTTCATAAGCAGAGACCGAGGAGTCCTGGTCTCGCCTTCCTGCGTCGGCGTATGCTGCCCCTTCTCACCCGTTGCCAGCATCCCACCGAGCTCCCTTGGCCTTCCCCACAAGTCGTCGAGTCCACTGGCTGTTAGCGAGCTATGTCGTTCTGCTACACGGCGCCCTCGCCTTTGTCTGCCTCAAGACAAATTTCCGCACCCTGAGCGCCAAGACCCTGGGGCTCGCGCCCCCAGAGGAGCGCAGCGTGGGCCTCTACCAAGGGATCCTGCCCTGGGCGGAGAAGGCCCGGGGCATGGCGCCAGGTGCGGTCGTGGTCTTGGGCGACAGCATGGTGAAGGATCTAGACCCCGCGGGCATCGGCGAGGGCGCGGAGATCCTCGGGGCTGGCGGCGTCACCATCTCCGTCCTGCGGGAAGCCGCCAATCTACTCGGCCCCCTCGAGACCGCGGGCACCGTGGTCGTGTGCGCGGGAGTCAATGACCTGAAGTACCGCTCCCCAAGCGAAGTCGCCGCAGACTACTTGGCCTGGCTCAACCAGCTCCCGGAGGGGCCGCGCATCCTGTGCCTCTCGGTCCTTCCGGTGGACGACAGCGTCGCGCCTTCCCATGGGCGAAGCTTCATCTCGAACGCGGAAATCGCTGAGCTCAATCAGCTCCTGCGGTCAGCGCTCAAGGCATCCCAGCGCTTCCGCTTCACCGACGTCCAAGGCGCGGTGCTCGCTCCCGGCGGCGGCCCGGTGGCGCATGCCTATCAGGACGATGGATGGCACCTCTCCGCCGAGGGCCGACGGCGTCTCGAAGTCGCCATTCGAGACCGCCTCTAGGGGAGCCCGCCCGCGCCCGGCATGCCCAAACCACCTATTACGGAGTGAACGGGTGGACCGCCAGGGCGCGGCGGAAGCGCGCGGTCCATCGAGCGTCACCCTTCGGAGCCTACGATCCCCCATCGCTGACAGTGCTGCCTTACACTTCCGCGCCGTGCCCACGCCCCTTCCTGATTCGAAGCCCGCAGGTGGCACCGCCGTGACGCCCCGACCCAGGCAAAAGCTTGTCTGGATTGAAGTCGCGCGCGGCATTGCTGCGACCCTGGTGATCCTGCACCACGTGTCCCAGCATCTCTCCCAGGAACTGGGGTACGTTCCATTCCGCCGTGCCCTTGAGCCCGGCAGCGCCGCGGTGGACTTCTTCTTCGTGCTGTCAGGATTCTTGATCCTCCACGTCACGCAGAAGGACATCGGGAACCCGCAGACCATCGTGCGTTACCTGCGGAAACGAGTCCTGCGCATCTACCCGATCTTCTGGGCCGCACTTCTGGTGTTCATCGCGATGAACATCATCAGGTCGAACTCGCCGGTGGCCCTCTCTCCCGCGGCGATTGTCCTGGAGGGGAGCCTTTGGCCCGTGACCTCCGGTGAACCGCGGATCGTGGGTGTTGCTTGGTCGCTGAGCTATGAGATCTTCTTCTACCTCCTCTTCGCCGCGCTACTGCTCCATCGGGGCTTTGGGCGGGCCGTGTTCGCCCTCTGGACCCTGGCAGCCCTCCTAGTATCGACGGGCGCTCTCGCGACTCCGTCGAATAGCGCGCTCGAACTCATTACGTCCGAGTACTCGCTGCTGTTCCCCCTTGGGATGGCCGTCGCGGTGGGCATGCGAAGGGCGAGCCATCCGGGTTCGCGCAGTGTCCTCATCATTGCGTTGCCGGCTTTGGCGGTCACCTGGTACCTCCAAAGCGCAGGGCACCTCGAACCCCACGGGACCCTGCCGAGGCTGACGTACGGGGTGTTCTCCGCCATGGCGCTTTATGGCCTCGTCCTGCGGGATCAAGAGGGGAAGTCCGTCTCGTGGCGGCCGCTACTGGTCCTCGGCGAGTGCTCATACTCGATCTACCTGTTCCATCTCGTCGGCGTCGGTATCGCCGCCAAAGCCATCTCGGTGCTGGGCCTTTACGGCGAAGTTCCGGCCTTCCTGCTCGCCGCCGTCATGATCGTTGCGGGGCTGATCGTCGGGGTGGCGGCTGGACTGATCATCGAGAGGCCGTTGGTGCGATGGGCACGGCGCGTCGCGTAGACCACGGGGTGGGGATTTGCCCCGTCGCCCGGCTCTCGCACCTGGTCTCCTGCTGGGATCCGGCCCAATCAAGGGCGCTAGAAGACTCTAGCGTCCACTCCGGTCACTGCGAGATGAGCGCGTCATAGACGACGATCGCGCTGGTCTTCGGAACGAACTCCGTCACGAGCGCCTGGTGCACAGGGTGAGGGCCATAACCGTCGTACGCGGCCTGGTCGGCGAACTCCACGTGGAGGGCCACGTGGAACGACGTCTCGTTGACCTCCCTCGTTTGCGCCACATCCCGCGGCCCCGCCGTGAGGTGCACGACGCCCGGAATCTCCCGCAGCCCCTCGCATGCGGCAATCAGCCCAGCGACGTCCGCGTCGTTGGCGTCCGTGAAGGTGAAGAAGACATCGTGGGAGATCGTGGCCGCTGCGTGGGCCGCGGGTACCACCTGACCGGAGGACTGCGTGGCACAGGAGCCAAGGAGCGGTCCGGCCAGGAACGACAAGCCCAAGAGGGAGAGGTTCCGTGCGGCCGGGCGAATCGACAGGAGACAGCGTTCGATGGTCATGGGCGAGTTGTACCCGATCCCCGATCGAATCACGCTGCCTGGCTCGTTCCACGGCGCCGAATCCCCAACGCCCGGCGTCTTGGGCGCCCAAGATCGACGCAGTCGGGATGCGTCACAAGACCGGACATGGGCGGTGCTCCCCGGCCCACGCCCTGGGGCACGGACGGCTAGCGGTAGGCGCTGACCGAGTCGATCTCGAGCCGGAACGGCGAGGTGTTCTTGTCCCCGATGATGAACGAGAACGAGCGCACTTGGTCCAGCTGCGGTGGGCCCACTGAGGGGAACTGGCGACCACGGACGTTGAGGACCATTTCGGAGAATGGCACGTCGATCGTCTGCCACTCGTCCTTCGTGGTCATGAAGCGCTTGCGCCACGAACCCACGCGGCCGCGCTCGTCCCCGGCAAGGGCACTGAGGCCGTATTCCCGGCCGTCGCCTCGGACCCTCACGCGGAGTCCTTTGTAGCCGTCGAGTTCGTAGTCACGCTGGTTCGACCGGATCGACGCGAACCCGCCGTTGTTCTCCAGGCTGAGCGCCCCGGTGAAGACGCCGGTGCCGGCCTCCGTGTAGCTAAAACGCGATTCAGAAATGCCCCCCATGACGTCGTCGTTGAGAGTGAACCAGCTTGGCTCTCCATCAGCCTTCTCGAATTGGATCAGTGCCAGGGAGTCGTCTTTCATCGCGGTGGCGGTAAGGCCGTCTCGAATGGCCTTCAGGGCGGCACGGAGGCGTGCGGGAGTTCGCTCGGCCGGTGCAAGGGAGAGGGCGAATTCAGCCGCGGAGTTGTTCGGCTCGAGCTCGAGGATCGACCGGAGGCCGAGGGTCAAGACCGTCGCTCCGGCTGAGCCGGGTCCATTGGATTCAGGCAAAGACGCCGCCGCGTCCAGGCTCTCCTTTGCCAGACGCTGGGCCGGGGAACGCTGGAAGTCCTGGGCGTCGAATCCGATGACGGCGCCAATCTCATAGATGACGAACCCCTCGCCGGGATCCTTGGCGACGAGGGGGCCCGCGAGGACCGGCGCCCCTCCAAACCGAAGACCGCCGCTCTCGAGGGCCACCGAGATGGACTCCCCGGAACGCACCGGGGCGGCGCCACGCTGGAGGTACTCGACGGCAGAGTCCGAACCGACGAGGACGTGGCGGAGCAGCAACTCCCGCAGGGGACGGCGGTTGTCCGCGTCGAATAGCGAGGTCATGAGCTCCGGGGAGAGAGCGCTGAAGGCAGCGTCACCCGGCCTGAGCAGCGTGATCGGCGCAGCCTGTGAACCCTGTTGCCGTAGCTCCTCGATGAGCCCGGCCCCTTCCATCGCGGCCATGAAGGTGTCGGCGCTCACGTCCTGAGTCGCGCGGGCGGCGGCCGGACCCGGATCCGGGGTGGCCAGGGGCAGGGGAGCGATCAGAACGGAGCAGAGAAGGCTGGGAATCATCATGGGGAACCTCGCGTGGGGTCTCCTTGGTATCGCTGCGCGTCGCCGGGGGGATGCGCAGCCGGGCCCGACGTCGCCCACACGGGGCAAATCAGCAGGAATCCGGTCACCCCATCCCGCCCGCGTCATTCTGAGGGCAAGCCACCAGCCTGACGGAGACCAGGCTGCGGCAATCGATCAACCCTGGTAGGGAGCTGGAGGTCCGGCTGACTGGCCTCGTGTCAGGCACTTACCAGGTGAGCTATTCCACGATCATGGCCCAGAGGGCACGCCAAGTGGTGGAGGTCTCACCGCGGGGGCCGCGTAAGTCCCAGCAAGTTGTTCGGGGGCTCCTGACACCACGGTGTCAGGAGCCCTTTCCGATACTCCTTCCGCCAAGACGCGCCCAAGGGCGAGTCGCGGGCCAAGACCCCCTCCCTGTCTCTTATACACATCTGACGCTGCCGACGATATG
>CAJXRJ010000536.1 GCA_913058555.1 uncultured bacterium | reverse complement strand
ACGAGATCATGCCTAGTCTCGTGGGCTCGGAGATGTGTATAAGAGACAGAGATCATCCTCGGCACCAAGGCCACCCCGGAGATCCTCCGGGAGCTGCCCCGGGAGCGGGTGATCGCCGCCCTCGACGCCCGCGACGGGGAGGTGGTCGTGGAGGGCTGGAAGACGGGCACGGGCAAGGGCGTGCTCGAGCGCATGGAGGCCCTGCGTCCCTACGTCGGCGGCTTCCTTGTCACCTTCGTCGAACGGGAGGGGCGAATGGGTGGCACCAACCTTGGCGCCGTCGCCGAGATGGTGGAAGCCGCCGGCGACGCCCGCGTGACGATCGCGGGTGGAGTCACCACCGCCGACGAGATCGCCGCCCTCGATGCCATGGGCGCCGACGCCCAGGTGGGCATGGCCCTCTATACCGGGGCCCTCCCCTTGAGCGACGCCTTCGCCGCTCCCCTGATCTCCGACCGCACGGACGGGCTCTTCGCCACGGTCGTCTGCGACGAATCCGAGCGCGCCCTGGGCCTTTGCTGGTCGAGCCGACGCAGCCTCGAGGCCGCTATCGAGCGTGGCGTCGGTGCCTACGAGAGCCGCCGCCGCGGGCTTTGGATCAAGGGCGAGTCCTCGGGTGCTACCCAGGAGCTCCTTCGCATCGAAGCCGACTGCGACCGGGACGCGATTCGCTTCGTCGTACGCCAGTCGGGCGCGGGCTTCTGCCACGAGGGAACACGCAGCTGCTTCGCAGACGCCCGAGGCCTCGCCAAGCTGGAAGGGACCTTGAGCTCCCGCATGGCAAGCGCCCCCGAAGGCTCCTACACGCAGCGGCTGTTCCAAGACGCCGACCTCTTGACCGCGAAGCTACGCGAAGAGGCCGGGGAGCTCAGCGAGGCCCGTACGCCGGAACACGTGGCCGAAGAGGCCGCCGACGTGCTCTACTTCACGATGGTGGCCATGGCCAAGGCGGGCGTGACCCTCGGCGACGTCGAGAAGGTCCTCGACGGAAGGGCCGGCAAAGTCTCCCGCCGCCCCGGCGACGCCAAGCCCGAGGAGGTGTCCGCGTGAGCTCTTCCGCCTCCACTGCCCTCCTTCGCACCATCCCGATTCACGAGGTGCGGGCCTCGGCGCCGCTCCCCATTGACGAGGAAACGCGGCGCGGCGCCCGGGAGATTGTCGACCGGGTTCGCGGCGGCGGCGAAGCGGCCCTGCGCAAATGCGTCACGCAATACGACGGCCGCGACCCCACCGCGCCGTTGATCTACGACAAGGAGGCCTTGGCAGAGGCGCTCGACTCCCTTGAGCCCGCCACACGCGCTCTCCTCGAGCGCACCGCGGCGCGCATCCGCACCTTCGCGGAGGCCCAGGCGAAGAGCCTCGCGCCCCTTGACGTGGCCGTCCCCGGCGGCCGTGCCGGGCACGACGTCGTGCCCGTCGCCTCCGCCGGCTGCTACGCCCCGGGCGGCCGATACCCGTTGCCATCGTCGGTGCTCATGACCGCCGTCACCGCCCGCGCCGCGGGGGTCGCGCGGGTCGTGGTCGCCTCACCGAATCCCGAGCCCATCATCCTGGGCGCCGCCGCCATCGCGGGCGCTGACATGGTGCTCGCCGCTGGAGGTGCGCACGGGATCGGTGCACTGGCCTCGGGCGTCCAAGGCCACTTTGAAGGTGTCGACCTCATCGTGGGCCCCGGCAACCGCTGGGTCACGGCGGCCAAGGAGTTGGTGGCGGGCGCCGTTGGCATCGACCTTCCCGCGGGACCTTCGGAGCTCTGTGTGCTCGCCGACGACGACGCCGACCCCGACCTCGTGGCCGCCGACCTCCTGGCCCAAGCCGAGCACGACCCCGACGCACGCCCTACCCTCATCGCTCTTTCGAGCGCGTTCGTAGAGCGAGTCAACGGGGAGCTAGCGTCCAGGCTCAGCGCCCTCGACACCCGGGCCGTCGCAGCCGAGGCCCTCAGCCAGGGGTTTGCCGCCGTCGCTCCGGACCTGGACGCCGCGATCCGCGCGGTCGATGCCCTCGCTCCGGAACACCTGCAGATCTGCGCCGCGGATCCAGCAGGCCTCAAGAACCGCATCGCCCACTTCGGCGGTGCCTTCCTGGGCGAGGTCTCGGCGGAGGTCTTCGGCGACTACGGCGTCGGCCCGAACCACGTCCTCCCCACCGGCGGCGCGGCGCGCTACTCCGGCGGGCTCTCCGTCTTTACGTTTCTTCGGGTCCGGACATGGCTCGCCATGACTCATCCAGAGGCGGTCCTGGCGGACTGCGCGGATCTGGCGGGAATGGAGAGGCTATCCGGGCACCGCGCGGCCGCCGAGGCCCGCGCCCGGTGACGCTTATGCCGTAGATTAGGCGGCATGCCCAAGCCCCCCATGCTGCTGCTTGCTGTCCTCTCCCTGCTCAGTCCCTTTGCGAAGGCGTCATCCACGCTCGCGCAGGACGGCAAAGAAGTCGAGGACACACGCCCCAACATCGTCCTGATCCTGACCGACGACCAGCGCGCCGACACCATACGCGCCTGGGGCAACCCGCACATCCACACGCCGGCTCTCGACGCCATCGTGGCCCGGGGAACTTCGTTCCGTCGCAACTACTGCCTCGGCTCCCGGGGCGGCGCCGTTTGCGTGCCGAGTCGGGCGATGATCCACTCCGGCCGCGACTATCACGGGCTGAACCTCAGCACCTTCGAAGGCTCCGTTCCCCTGGGCGCCGCCCTCGAAAGCCGCGGCTACCGCACGTTCGGCACGGGCAAGTGGCACAACGGTCGCGGCTCCTTCGACGCGAGCTTTCAGACCGCGCGCAACGTCATGTTCAGCGGCATGAGCAACCACGTGGACGTTCCTGTGTGCGACCTGGGCCCGGAGGGATTCTCGGAGACGCGCCAATCCACCACGCACTCCAGCGAGCTGTTCGCGTCCAGCGCCGTGGAATTCCTGCACCGGCATGGGGAGAGCGGTCCGTTCTTCCTTTCGGTGGCGTTCTCCGCGCCCCACGACCCGCGGGATCCGCCGCGGCCGTGGGCCCACCGGTACTACAAGAACCGCCCGCCCGTGCCGGCCAACTTCATGGCGCAGCACCCCTTCGACAACGGCATGCTCGTCCTGCGGGACGAAGTCCTTGGGGCCTGGCCGCGCACCGAAGATCTCGTGCGGGAGCAACTCGCCGAGTACTACGGCCTGATCGAGCACCTGGACTCCCAGATCGCACGCATCACCGCGGCCCTCGACGCCCTGCCCAAGGACCGGCCGACGCTCATCATCTACGCCGCCGACCACGGCCTCGCCCTCGGCAGCCACGGACTGCTAGGCAAGCAGAGCCTCTACGAACACAGCATGCGCGCCCCCCTCGTCATCGCGGGGCCCGGTTTCCCCGCGGGTCAGACGTCGAACGCGCTCACGTATCTCACGGATATCTACGCCACGGCCCTTTCCGCAGCGGGCGAGCCCTACGAGCGGGACCCACGTTTCTGCCGCAACCTCGCCCCCGCAGCGAACGGTACGGACCCCGCTCCCCGGGAATCCCTCTACCTCTCGATGGCGAAGTCCCAGCGCGCCCTCACCGACGGCCGCTGGAAGCTCCTGCGCTACCCGCTCATCGATCACACGCAGCTGTTTGACCTTGCGACAGACTCGGACGAGCTCGTGAACCTGGCGGAGCGGCCCGAACACCAGGCGCGCGTCACCGCGATGCTCGATGAGCTGCGCGTTTGGCAGGGGGCCGCGGGCGACGACGCGCCGCTCTCCGTCGAAGAGCCGAAGCCGTTCTTCGTGGACCTCACCGACACGAAGCGCAAGGTCGACCGCTGGCAGCCACGCTGGATCCGCCAGAAGTACTTCGGCGAGACGTTCCCTGGCGATGAGCCTGGGTCCCTGGGTGTCCTTGCGGAACTCCTCTCGGACTCAACCAACGCGCAGATTGAGTGCTGGCTCAAACGCCCGTCAGGGGAAGTCGAGTTTGGCTTCTATAGCCGCACGGAGGGCCGCCTTTGGGAAAAGCTCACGCCGGGCGAATACTCCGTTGCTGTGAAGCTCCCCCTCGCGGGCGGCGGCCCTTGGATTTACACCGAAGGCAACGTGCGCGTGGAGCCGGGCGCTGCTGCGACCCTCGAGCTCGCCGCGCCGAAGGAGAGCAAGGGGCAGTTCGCCATCCGGCCTGACAAGGACTGCCCGCCGTTCTACCTGCTGCTCTCGAGGCCCGGCACGAACCTGCCCTCGGCACCCCGCCTATTTGGCGCTCGCGTCGCCCAACGAACGTATCCCGAGGGGATCGTCTTTGCCCTCATGAGCGACGGCCATTCAGGCTACGACAAGATCCCCGCCCTCCCCGCCGGCAAGTACGAGGTCACGTGGATCGCCAACGATTTTGTTCCAAGCGATCCCACGCCCATGGCCCGAACCCTGACGATCGAACTCAAAGCGGACGAGGTCACGACCCTGGAGCTAGAGAACTCGCTGGCGTCGGGGAACGTCGTATACGAGTAGGACGGCCGCCGCGACTGGACGCCGTTCCTGTGACGGGCATCAAACCATGACACGCATTCACTCAACCGCACTCGCAACGCTCGTCGCGCTGGCTCTCGGAAGCCCTAGCCTGGGGGCTCCACCGCAGATCTTCGGGCCCGAGATTGGCCTCGATCGTTTCATGGGCGTGCGCATCTCCCTCGGTGACCTGGATGGGGACGGGGACATCGACCTGCTCGGCGGCCAGGAGGCGCTGACGTGGTTCCAGGGCCGAGGCGACGGGCGCTTCGAGGGCAGGCGCAGGATCGGACCGCAGGACGCGATCGGGAACGCCTCCGCGTCTTACTTCAAGGGCACCGACATGGACGGGGACGGTGATCTCGACGTCGCGCTCTCGCGCCTCTCCTTTCATCAGTCCAACTACCTCGCCTGGCACGAGAACCTCGGTGCGGATGGGTTCGGCCCCATGGAGATCCTCGTCCAGATGACGGTGCTTGTGCGAGCCACGCTCAGCGTCGACCTGAACGGAGACGGCCTGCCCGACTTCGTGGTCTTGGAAGACAGCGGGCGGTTGGGCTGGTACAAGAACCTTGGGATCGCCCAGGGCCAAAGCCCTCGGTTCGGCCCATTCCGGTCGATTCTCGCTCCCACCGTCGGCATGCGGCTCACGCGCGCCGGCGACGTGGACGGCGACGGCGACATGGACCTCGTGTCCCTTCGACGCCCCCAGAGCTTCCAGCCCACTCAGCTCCACTACAGCGAGAACCTCGGGGCCGGCGTTTTTGCGCCCGTTCGAATCAGCGACTCTGCCTCACGGTCCGAATCCTCCCTCGCGCTTGCGGACATGGACCTCGACGGCGACTGTCTCTTATACACATCTCCGAGCCCACGAGACTAGGCATGATCTCG
>CAJXRJ010000535.1 GCA_913058555.1 uncultured bacterium | reverse complement strand
TTGGCGCCGCCGTGGATGAAGATGTTCGATCCCGGTTCGGAGCGACCGTCCTCCCGTGCGCGCGCCAGATCGAAGGCGCTCGGGTAGTCCACTTCGAGGGAGAGATGGAAGCGACTGTTGGGGTTCAGGGACCGGACGCCGTAGACGCCTTCGGGAACCTGGCGATCGCCTTCGCGGAGCTTGGGGCCGGGCGTTCCGCTTGCAGCGAGGACGGGGTAGGTCTTGAGGTGCGTGAACGACTCCGCGCCCCCGGGGAGCACCCATAGGTCGAGCGTTCGGTCCGCCTTCGAAACGACGAGGGCGAGTTCTCCGAAGGGGCGCCGCGCGCCTGCATCGGAAAGCGCGTCAGCGAGTCGCCCGGACGCGGCGGATTCGATCTTGGCGGCGGCGGAGGCGATGGTGTCGGCGGTCATCTTGGCGAACACCTTCTGTCCAACCGTGAGGCCCGCAAGGGCGAGCAGGAGCGTTCCGGCGATGGCAATGGGGCGCATCGGCTCATCTTGCCGGCGCAGCGCCCTTCAATACACGCTCGGACTCTCGATCCCCCCGCGCACAGCGGCCCGATTCGCCTTACGGAGCGGGTTTCGCCAGGCCACATTCCTGTATGACTCGCCAATCAGGTTGGCGTGGGCGGCGCAGCAAGAAGTCCGAGGTGTATCCTCGCCGGTCATGCGGATGACCATCGGAATGTCCTGCGCCCTCATCCTGGGGGCACTCTCCCTAGCCACAGGCACGGGACTGATGGGCGTCAGCGTCTCAGGCTCCGAAGGCGGCGGCGACGCACACCGTGACCGTGTCCATGACGCTGGGGCGTTGGACGAGTCCGAGTGGAAGGAGTTCGTCGAGCTCGTCTGTCTCGACTGCCACCAGGGGCCGAATTCGAAGGGCGGGTTGGATCTTGGCGCGGCACTCCTTGACCCGACGGCCCACGGTGGCGACTGGGAACGGGCGTACATCGCGGTGCAGGGCCGCTTCATGCCGCCGGCCACCGGAACCCTCGGAGCCGGCCTTGACGAAGACGAGCGCAGGGAATGGACCGAGGGCCTGATCGATTTCCTGGGGGCGGACGGCCAGGACCCCGGCGCCCCCACGATCCGCCGCTTGACTCGGTCGCAGCTCAAGGGCGTCCTTCTGGACCTGCTTGGTCTTCAGGTGGACGTCGATCGATTCCTTCCCAGGGATGCCAGTGGCTATGGCTTCGACACGACGGGGGACACCCTGTTCGTTTCGCCTTACTACTTCGAGGTTTGGTTCGAGCTCGTGGAGGCTGTGCTGGAGGGCGTTCGCTCGGACCGGCGGGCGGCGGCTCGCGTCTTTGATCCGTCCCGGTCGACGCGCGAGCAGCTCGTGGGTCTTGTGGGGCGTGCCTTCCGCCGTCCGGCGACTGAGGAGGAGATGGCGGCCCGCCTGGCCATCATCGAAGGGGAAACCGAACTGGGCCGCGACGCGGAGTCGGCTTTCCTGGAAGCCGTTCGTGCGACGCTCCTGAGTCCCTCGTTCTTTTTTCGGACCGAATCGGGCACCGACGAAACCCAGAAGCACAGCCCGGTCGATGGGCACACGCTCGCCTCACGGCTGTCGTTTTTCCTCTGGGGGACACTGCCCGACGAAGAGCTCCGAGCCCACGCGGCGGTGGGGGACATCCATGATGCTGGCGTGCTCGAGTCGGAGGTGCTGCGCATGCTCGCGGATCCACGAGCGGCCTGGTTGGCGCGGGACTTTGCGATGCAGTGGCTCGGCGCGTCCGAGCTTGTGGACGTGACCCCCGACGTGCGGCGCTTCCGAGCCTTCAACGAAGGGCTCCGGCGAGCGATGGAGGCCGAAGTCCTCGCTTTCTTCGGGGACCTCGTTCGCCATGATCGAAGCCTGCTGGAGTGCCTCGACTCGGATCACGCGTTCTTGAATGGACGCCTTGCGAAGCACTACGGAATCGCTGGCGTTGAGGGGCACAAGGTGCGGCGTGTCCCCGTGGGGGACCGGCGTCGGGGCGGCGTGCTTGGGATGGGGGCGGTGCTGACCGTCACTTCGGAGCCCCTGCGCACGAGCCCCGTGAAGCGCGGGCAGTGGGTGCTCGACCGATTGCTGCGAAGCCCATCGCCGCCGCCGCCGCCGGGCGCGGGTGTCCTCCCGGAGGATGATCAACAAGAGGATGGCCTGTCGCTGCGTGAACGGCTGATTCAGCATCGGGCGGACCCCACGTGTGCATCGTGCCATGCCCGCATGGACCCCCTTGGTTTCGCGCTTGAGGGCTTGGACGGCATCGGGCGCATTCGGGAGGTCGCCGAAGGGGCGGAACCCGTTGACGACCACGCCGTGCTCGAGGACGGCCGAGGCCTTGAGGGCGTCGTGGGGCTCAAGGGGGCGCTGCTCGCCGAGCCGGAGCGGTTCGTCCGTGCCTTCGCGGAGCACCTGTTCGTCTACGCTATCGGCCGCCCGCCGGGCCTCTCGGATCACCGCGTCCTCGACGGGATCGTTCGGAACGCCGCGGAGAACGGGTACCGTTTATCGAGCGTCGTCCTGGGAATCGTCCGTACGCCCGCGTTCCAGCGGCGGCGTGCCCCGCAGGCTCCCGGTACGCTGGGAACCAGTCAAGCACCGGAGCCACGATGAACTTTCAGCCCATCCATCGAATCGCCCGCAGGCCCCTCGACCGTCGCACGCTCCTGCGTGGGGCGGGGGCGGCTTTGGCCATTCCTGTGCTCGAATCCATGGCGCCACCGCTGCGCTCGGAGCTCCAAGCGCCCAAGCGATTCGCCGCTCTCTTTTGCCCGAACGGGATGCTGCCCGCGGCATGGGTCCCAGGGACGGAGGGGAAAGACTACGCCCTGACGCCGACGCTCGCGCCCATCGAACCGGTGCGTGAATCCGTCCTCGTCCTCGGCAACCTGTTCAATCGGGCGAGTCGCGCGGGCGAAGGGCACTACGTCAAAACCACCGCATGGCTTTCAGGGGCGCCCGTCAAGCGCACCGGTGGGCGCGACCTGCGCGTGGGGACGTCCATCGATCAACACCTCGCGGCGCGCGTTGGGACCAAGACGCCGCTGTCGTCGATGGTGCTGGGCGTGGAGCCCGTGCGGAACCGTGTGGACATGGGCTACAGCACGGTCTACGGCGCGAACGTTTCGTGGCGCACGCCGACGGTGCCTGCGGAGCGTGAGCTCAATCCGCGCCGCGCCTTCGAGCGGCTCGTGCGGTGGACGGGCACCCGGGCCCATGGGGGGCGTAGCCGGCGGGTCTTGGATGTGGTTCTGAAAGAGGCGAAGGGGCTGCGCCAGTCCCTGGGCGCCTACGACCGTCACAAGCTGGACGAGTACTTGGAGTCGGTTCATTCGCTCGAGTCACGGATCGCGGCGTTCGAAGGCGATGGGGCGGGCACGGAGGCCGAGTCCCCGGCGTTGACAGGGGCACCTCCGGAGAAGCCGGGCGCCTATCCCGAGCATGTGCAACTCATGCTCGAGACGCTGCTCCTCGCCTTCCGCACGGACGCCACGCGCATCGCGACGTTCATGTTTGGGAACGCCGTTTCGGGCCGCGACTTCAGTCACGTCGAAGGCGTGAAGGGCGGCCATCACGGTCTTTCTCACCACGAGAACCGCGAGGACAAAATGGCGATGTACGCCCTCATCAACCGCTGGCATGTGGAACGATTCGCATGGCTGCTTGGTGAGCTCGGCAAGATGGAGGAGGGCGCGGGAACCGTGCTCGACTCTTCGATGATCCTCTTTGGGTCGGGGCTCGCGGACGGCAACCGGCACAACCCGAACGACCTGCCCATCCTGGTGGGCGGCGGGGTTCTCCCCGGTGGTCAGCACGTGCGCCAAGCGGAGCTCACGCCCCTCTGCAACCTCTATGCGCGCGTGCTCGGTGAGTTCGGCTTCGAGGGCGAGGCGTTTGGCGACAGCACGGGCCCCCTGGCAGGAATCTGATCGGCCGCCGCATCGCCCCTAGGCGATGGCGTCGAGGAAGAGCGTCTCGTCCAGTGTCCCATGGGCGCTCAGGGCGTCCGCGACCCGAGCGATGAGCTCATCGGTGCGTGGCTCCTCGACGAGGGCCTCGACCCGTTCGATCCAGGCACGGATCACGTCGGTTCGAAGTTCCGGGTCCGGCTCCACGAGCGCGGCGCAGCGCTCCACTTCTTGCCAGTCGCCGTTCCAGGCCGCCCGGATGCCAGAATCCTCGGGGTCCACCTGCCCTTCGAAACTGAGTTCGGCCAAGGGGCCCGCCAGGGCGGCGCATCCGGAAGAGGTCGCAGCATCCTTGGGGGACCGGCCGTGCCACGCGGCGCTGACTCTTCCGGAAAAGGCGTCGTCGTCCGACTCGAGGGTCACTTCGTAGATCTCGGCTCCCAAGAGATGGGCGACGACCGCGTGCCCAGCTTCATGCCATTCGAGGGCGCCGGGGCTTCCGAGGCGCTCGGGATCGATGGGGACCATGGGCGCTAGGTGGCGGCCATCGTGTCGCCGTCGAATCCCCTACGCAAGGCTCCGGCGACCGTGAATGGGGCCGTTGGGTCGACCGCGTCCTCCCCACGATCCAGGGCGGGCGGAGCGGCGTAGTCGAGGTGCACAAGGACGCTGCCGGCGGCATTCAGGGCCGCCAGAACTTCGATCTCGATCGCTTCGCTCGTATCGTGCCCCTCACGGATCGTCCAGGTGCCGGGGACCACGAGGTGGAAGTCCACGTGGCAGAGATCGCCCACGCGCCGCAGGCGCAGGTCGTGCATGTCTGTCCAGGCGGGTCCGCGGATCCCGTTGATGGCGTCGACCACCAGGCCGTAGTCGGCTTCGTCGACGCGATCCATGAGGCCAGCGATCCCGCTGCGCACCAATCCGGTGCCCACGAAAAGCAGGTGCAGGGCGACCACTGTCGCCACGACCCAGTCGATCCACTGGAGCCCTGTGATCGCCACGAGCACGAGGCCGAGGACCACGCCGACGCTTGTCCAGACGTCGGCCATCACGTGCTGACCGTCGGCGACGATGATCTCGCTGGATTGGGCCTTGCCCGTTCGGACGAGGTAGAGGCCCAGGGCCAAGTTGACCGCGGCCGCGGCGATGGTTCCGATCAGCCCGTAGGTCAAATCGCCCATGGCCCGGCCGCTCAGGATCCTCTCGATCACCGCGAGCAAGACGAGCGCGCCCGAGAGCGCCACGAGTCCGCCCTCGAAGCCCACCGAGAATGACGCGGCTTTGCCGTGCCCGTAGGGGTGGTCGCGGTCGGGGGGCTGCTGACTGATCTGGAGCGTCGCCAACATCACGATGGTGGCGAGCACGTGCACGACGCTTTCGATCGCGTCGGAGAGAACGGCGGTGGACCTGTCTCTTATACACATCTGACGCTGCCGACGATATGCAGTGTGTAG
>CAJXRJ010000534.1 GCA_913058555.1 uncultured bacterium | reverse complement strand
TCTACACACTGCATATCGTCGGCAGCGTCAGATGTGTATAAGAGACAGCGCCATGACCGTGTATTTCATGGCGGGATCGAGGAACGCGAGGTCCGCTGGGGTGGGCTCCTCGGGGTCGACTCCGGCGGCGGCCCCCCCAGGGGGGAACGCGGGGGGGAACGCGGGAGCCGTTTGCGGAGAGGTCAATCCCCTGCTGGCCAGCTGCCCACCCACTCCGTCCAAGGCCGCGCTTTCATCCGCCGAGACAGCGCCCCCGGAGAAAGGAGGACGCGGCTGGGCATCGGCGAAGCTGAGGGCCGCACGGCGACCTTCGGCAGCTCTACCGGCGGCACCAGCGGCTTCACCTTCACTGGCATCCACCCCTTTCGAGCCCCCACCGAGGAGGATGCCCAGCCCGAAGACCGTGGCGAGGGCGACGGCCACTAGCACGCTGAACAGGCGACCGCTCATGGGCAGCGAGAACTCGTCGATATCGAACGCTGCCCTCGCCGATGGGTCCGATAGACGCTCGACGGGCGCCTCCCCCAGATCGACCTGACCCCGCAGCGGCGCTCCGACTCCGGGCTCGTCGGTGGATTCGCCGGCGCCCTTTTCAAGGGCCGCCCGGGTGGCGTCTAGCCCCCCGCCGCCGCCAGAACTCTCGCCCGAGCCCTCGCCCGAGTCGACACGCGCTCCGGGCGTGCCGTCGGCAACGACGCTTGCGGTGGACTGGGGCGACTCCCAGCTCGAAACCCTCGCGGGCCGCCGGTCGATCGGCGTCGCCTGGGACCCGGCCCCGGAGGCACCTGAAGGGGAGCCTGATCCAGGGGCCGATCCCTCCGCCCCCGCCTGGCTGACCTCGGATGAGGTCGATTCGCCGGCCGGAAGGCGAGTTGCCGCAGAGGAATCCCGCGGCTCAAGGGCCGATGGCCGCCCCTCAGCCCCCCAAAGATGGGACCACCAGGAGCCTACGCCTTCACCGAGCCGTCGCCCCCATTCGGAGGCGCTGCGTGAGGCTTCATCCCGACGGGCCTCCTTCTCGCGCTCGGCCGCCACGCGGCGCCGCTCGGTCAGGAGCCGCTCCTGGGACTCTCGGGCGGACACCTTGAAGGCGTCCAGCATCGTGACTTTGCGGCGAGCCATGGTGAAGGAGAAGAAGGAGCGGACCAGGCGGAGCTCTGGCCCCAGGGTGCCCGTAGGCGCTGTGACCGTCCGAAGGCCGCAGGGTAATGAACGACCGTGTAGCGATTCAAGACACCGCTCGTCAGCTACCGAAATGTTCACTTTCGGAAAACGGTTGGGTTTTTAGAGACGGAGCGCCGTACGGCGTCACATGGAGATGTGACGGGAGCCCAACAGGGCCCCGCATCAAATCCAGTGTCGAATGTGGGCCATCGCCCTCTACCATGGAGCCCGGAGGCACAGTTTCCCCCTGGGCCCCCGCCAGCTCCACCTCACGAATCACCGCCAGTCCGCTGTCCATCAAGGCCTCCCCAGGTCGCTCCGAGGGAATCTCCCCCTAGGAGCCCCGACCAGAAGGCCTACCCCCAAGGGGACACCGCGCGCCGCCCTGCGGCCCAGTGCCCTCTTCCCCTGGCGACCCGAGTCGCCGCCCATCACCTAATGACCATGCGCACCCCCTTCCTCACCGCCGCGCTCATCGCTAGCGTCGCCACCGCGCCGGAGACCACGGCCGCCCAGCCGGGGATCATCACGGCCCGGATCGCCGCGGAACCGGGCCCCGCGACCTCGCTCGCCGCCCCGCTCGCCTCTCCAGCGATCGCCACCCAGTCGGACAAGAAGCGCAAGGCCCCCAAGGGGCACCACTTCGATACGCGCTACGGGTTCCAGTTCAAGCAGCCCAAGAAGTGGAACAACATCGCGATCAAGGTGGACGAGGAGTGGCTCGCAGCCAAGTACACCTCCCAGACGGAGTACTCGTTCTACGACAAGAAGATCGGCCGGACCTACCTCCACAACCCGGAGCTCCTGGTCATCGCCTTCCCGCTTGCGGCGATGAAGGCCAAATCCGAAGCCAAGAAGTCGAAGGACGGTGAGAAGACCACGATCATCATCCGCAACCCCTACCGCGACTACGACGACTTCCTGTCGCGGACGTTCCAGGGCGGCGGTTACTTCAAGTCGGGCCAAGAAGAGGACGAGATCGACGGCGTCAAGGTCACCAAGCTGACCTACACCGTGGAGAAGCTCTCCAACAACGGACCGCAGACGATCAGCACCTGGATCTACCACACCGAGGACGTCGACTACGCGGTGCAGATCGTCGGCCTCACGAAGCACTGGGACAAGATTTCCAAGTCCTTCAAGCCCGTGCGTCAGACGTTCAAGCTGATCGAACGCGACGGCCCGCTGACGATCACCGGCAGCACCGGTGACGAGATCACCATCAGCCGGATCGACCTCGAGAAAGGCGACAAGAAGGAAAAGAAGTCCGTCGCCGTGAAGTCCGAGAAGGTCATGCACGAGCGAGCCATCGCCAAGCTCCCCCCGAAGGGTTGGGACCACAAGTCCAAAGGCGACGTACTCGCAATCTACAGCGCGGACAAGAAGTACGCTGGCCGGGTCCAGGACCACAGCAACAACCTGATCGACTGGCTCGACAAGAACTTTGGATTCCTCGGGGCTGATGCGTACATGCGCAAGCCCATCATCCGCATCTGCAAGGATATCGACGAGGCCGCCTCCTACACGGCGGGCGTCGAGAGTGGCGGCTACGGCGGCGCATGGGACATCGACGAAGAGCTCGTCACCTGGTGGGACGCCGGCGGCTGGACCGGATACGCCATCGACCGACTCAACTCCCAGGTGTACCGCTACTGGATGCTTGAGAAGAACTTCGGGCTGTCCACGGCCATGCCGCAGTGGATCGACATCGGCCTTGAGGCCCTCGTCGAGAACGCCCGGATGGACTCGCGCAAGATCGACTGGCGCTACGACGCGGGCCTCGTCAACGCCCTCCGGGCTGCGATCCGCGGGGGCAACCCGATCAAGATCGAGGACCTGTTCCTGATGACCAGCAAGGAGCTCAACGACCGCGTGAGCCGCGAGACGAACACGAACCCGTGGGCCGAAGGGGCCATGCTGATCAACTACCTTGCCTCCCCCGAGGTCAAGCGCCATCGCAAGGCCAAAGGCCTGCTTGAGAAGTACCTTCGCAACATGATGAAGGTGGTGGACGAAGTCGAAAAGGAAGAGAAGCGCAAGCTCGACGGCGCCCGCAGCCGCGCCAAGAAAGACGGCGGCGAGCGCGAGTACATCGAGCAGCGCCGCGCCATCTTCCAGGAGATGGAGAAGGAACTCCTGAAGCGCACGTTCGACATGACGTTCGCGGACTTTGACGAGAGCGACTGGGCAGCCCTGAACAAGGCTTTCCACGACGCGTACTGATCCAGCTCGCTGGGTAGCGCCCCCCATGGGGAGTCGCCGGCGGCCGGCATTTCCCTGCAAGCCCCCTCGAGGCGACTCCACGTGGCCGGGCCGCTACCCCACCTTGGCCCCTTTCGAACATCCGCGGGCGTATCCCCTCCTCGCCCTGGAACCTCTCCGCATCGCACCCATGAAATCTATTTCCCAACCGCTCATCGGCGCCGCCGCGGTGGCCGCCCTGGCGCTTTTTGCGGCCCCCGAAGCAGCCGCCGACGTCCTGATCATGAAGGACGGCCGCATCTTCGATGGCTTCTCCCTGGAGGAGAAAGACGGCATCGTTGAAGTGTCCCTGAAGTCCGGGAAGATCGAGGTCTCGAAGGACCTCGTCGAGATCGTCCTCAAGGACGGTCAAGAGATCACGTTCAACCCACAGACCGAAGAGGAGAAGGAGAAGTTCGCCAAGGGCTTCGTCCGGATCAACGGCCGCTGGGAGAAGATCAAGAATGCCAAGCGCATCATCGACAAGAGTCTGAAGGAGCGCCTCAAGCTCGCAGAGGAAGACCTCAAGCACGATGAGTGGATGAACTGCTACACGACGGAGACCAAGCACTTCGTCTGGAAGCACACGACGCCGATGGGGATCACCCAGCGCTTCATCGACTCTGCGGATGCCTACTACGAAGTCTTCCAGAAGGACTGGAAGATCAAGCGCAACAAGCTCAAGCCGAAGCTGACCCTCAACTTCTTCGCGGACGCGAGCGAGTACCACCAGGTATCGGGCGCCCCGCGCGGCGCGCTGGCGTACTTCATGTTCCTCGGGGACTACGACCTGTGCGCGTTCTACGACCGCCTCGACGCTGACTTCACCGAGCAGGTCGTGTTCCACGAGCTGGGCCACTACCTCCACAAGCTCATTGACGAAGAGTTCAAGTACCCCCACTGGCCGGGCGAGTCCCTCAGTGAGTACTACGGCGGCGCCAAGTTCGACCAGAACACCGGCAAGCTCGAGGTGGGCCTGATCCACAACGGGCGTCTTGCGACGATCAAGGGCGAGATGGAGCGCGGTGACAAGATCGAGCTCGAGCACATGATCACCACCCAGGGCTTCGAGGACTACACCTGGGGCTGGTCGTTCGTGCACTTCCTGATGAACGACAAGAAGCACCGGAAGAACTTCAAGAAGTTCTTCATCGGCCTCGCCAAGGACAAGAAGATCCACCGCGAGCGCGGCATGGCGAACCTCAAGTTTGTCGATGGCAAGGAAGTCCTCCGGTACTTCATGGAGACCATGAAGATCCCCGACATGGACGCCCTGCGCGAGCTCGAGATGAAGTGGTACGACTACATCAACGAAGAGCTCACGTTCTCCGGCGAGAACGCCCTGCTTTGGGAAGCGAAGACCGCGAAGTCCCTCGGCGAAGACAAGCGCGCCCGCGAGCTCTACGAGAAGGCCTTCGAAGAGAACTTCGACGGAGCCCCGGCCAGCGCACACTTCGACTACTACCGCATGCTCGACGACCGCGGCGGCGCCAAGGCCATCAAGCACCTCGAAGCCGCGGTGAAGAAGGCCCCGATGACGGCCATCTTCCGCTTCAAGCTCGGCGAGGTGCTCAGCGAGAAGAAGGGCAAGAAGCAAGAGCTCGGCGAGTTCCATATGGCCGTGGCCAAAGAGCTCGACCCGGACGTCGACCGCAACGCCCTCCGCATCAGCTTCGACTGATTGCACATCGCGGCACCGGCTCCACGACCCACAGGGAGCCGGCGCCGCGACGTTTCGACGTTGTTGGAGATGAGGCAGTGCCCAGCGCCGGAGGCGCTGATGTGTCGCTATGGCTAGCCGCGACTGACGCCTTCGGCGTACCAGCGCGGCGGGCACAGTGGGAAACGACGGCGAGGGACAGGACTTAAGGCGGTGACGCTCATGGGGCAACGCCCAGCGCCGGAGGCGCTGTTGTGTCGCTATGGCTAGCCGCGGCTGACGCCTTCGGCGTACCAGCG
>CAJXRJ010000533.1 GCA_913058555.1 uncultured bacterium | reverse complement strand
GGCAAGGGCGCGGTCAGCGGGGCGCGGGGGGTTCTACAGCAAAGCACGGGGTCAGCTCCCGTGCCGGCGCATCCGGCCCGCAATCGCCGCCGATCCCGGTTTGAAGCGGTGCACTCTCGTTTCGAACTACCGTGGCCCCATGATGGATCAACCCGTTGCGGCGCCATTCCCGGTGAATCGGCCCGTGGACCGTCACACCAGCCGCGGCCGCCCGTAGTCCCCGGCGTCCACTTGCCACGCTTCGACATGCTCAACCTGCGCCACATCGGTCTTCTCGTCCCCCTTCTCGCCGCCGGTGTCCTCGCCCATGCGGGGCCCATGGAAGCTACGGGGCCCATGCCGCCTGGGGAGACGGTCCAAGAAGCGCAGAAGTTCGACCACACCCACGCGCAGTGGACGGAGATCCTGAAGGGGAGTCTCGACGGTGGACTCGTGAACTACGCGGCGCTGCGCAAGTCGCCCAAAGCCCTGGACGCTTACCTTGGGCAGCTCGAGGGGACGACGCCGGCGCAGCACGCGACGTGGACGCGCAATCAGAGGTACGCATTCTGGATCAACGCCTACAACGCGTACACGATTCAGCTGATCCGAGACAAGGGCCCGGTGAAGTCGATCAAGAAGCTCGGTGGATTCCTCTCCAGTCCTTGGGAGAAGAAGTTCATCGACCTGCGCGCCTTCGATCCCGAGAAAGACGACGACAAGCTCATGCTCGACGAGATCGAGCACGACATCTTGCGGCCGGTGTTCAAGGACGCCCGCGTGCACGCGGCGATCAACTGCGCGTCGATGTCTTGCCCGCCGCTTCGGAAAGAAGCGTTCCAGGCTTCAAAGCTCGACGAGCAGCTCGACGATCAGGTGCAGGTCTGGCTGGGCGACATCACGCGCAACGAGCTCGTCCCGAAGAAGGGGAAGATCTACGTCTCTAAGATCTTCAACTGGTTCGAGGATGACTTCGGCGGCAAGGACGAGCGTGTTATCGAATGGATCGCAAACCACGTGAAGGACGAGGCCCTCGGCAAGCGCCTCAAGGCAGAGGCGAAGACGCTGGACGTCAAGTACCTCGACTACGACTGGTCGATCAACGCCAAGAAAGAGAACCGCTAGCGGTAGCGCGGGAACGGGCGCGAGGAGCATCTTGACATGTGATAACCTCGCCGCCATGAGCCAGCCCGGACCGACAACCTATTGGGACTACATCAAGGTTGAGGAGCTTCTCGACCTGCAGTCAGGCCTCGAGAGCACGGACGAGGGCCTGGCGAACGAAGAGGTCCTCTTTGTGGTCGTGCACCAGGTCTACGAACTCTGGTTCAAGGTTGTGCTGCGTGAGCTCATCAGCGCGCGGGATCTCTTCACCGCCGATACGGTGGCCGAGCAGGAGCTCTCAGGGGTCGTCGAACGTCTTCGGCGCATCGCCACGATCTTCGGCGTGGCGAGCAGTCACTTTGCGGTCGTCGAAACGCTCCCCACGCGGGCTTACCTCGCGTTCCGGGACAAGCTCATGCCGGCGAGCGGATTCCAAAGCGCCCAGCTGCGGCAGATCGAGATCCTCTTTGGGCTCGATGAGAGCGAGCGGATCGCCCTGGGGCCGGCGGGCAGTCACCTCGCGGCGCTGCACGCACCGGGTGGGGGGTCGAGCCCGGCGCTGCGCAGGGTGGAGAAGACGATGGCCGACACGCCGTCCTTCAAGGAGGCCCTCGAGGCCTGGATTGCACGCACTCCCATCGATGCGGTTCTGGGCTCCGACGGCCAACCTGAGAGCGACGTCGAGGGTTTCGTCGAGCGCTACCTCCAGGCCCATGAAGGGGTCGTGGCCGCATCGAGGGATCATGCCCAGGGTGTGGCGGCGGCCGCCAGCCGTGACGTCGAGGGGGAGCGGGCTCGCCTCGCGGGAGTCTACGAACGGGAACGCAAAGGGGTCGAGGCGTTCCTGCGTCCCACGGCGGAGGACGGGGCGCCTGACCACCACCGCGCCCGCGTGCGTGCCGGCATCTGCTTCCTGGAGACCTATCGCGAGCTGCCTCTGCTCGCCTGGCCGCGGGAAGTCCTGGCCGCCGTCATCGAAGTCGAGCAGGCCTTCGTGATCTTCCGCCAGCGGCACGCCCGCATGGTGGAGCGCGTGATTGGACGCCGCACGGGCACGGGTGGGAGTGCCGGAGTGGACTACCTGGACAAGACGGCGCTCGAGTACCGCATCTTCCGGGACCTTTGGGCCGTCCGGACCCTCATGTTGCCCGCTGAGGCCTCTCCACCCCTTCGGGACGCCAGTTTCTACGGGTTCCAAGCAGGGACAAGCGCCGCGGGCTCTTCGAATCCTGCGCGTCCCTAGACCGGATCTTTATATTGGCGGTCTACCGTCCGGCCGCTCGTGGGCTAAGCCCCGAGTTCCTAGACCATGGCCAAAGAATCCGTACTCATCGTCGAAGACGATCCCGACATCGTCGAGCTGCTCCAGTACACGCTGGAGCGCGAAGGTTATCCCGTCCTCGTGGCCCAGAACGGGGAGAAGGGCCTCGCGGAAGCGCGTAGGCGCAAGCCCGGGCTGATCGTGCTGGATCTCATGCTCCCGGGCCTCGACGGTCTTGGGGTCTGCAAGGCGCTCAAGGGCGACGAATCCACGAAGGCGATCCCCATTGTGATGCTGACCGCCAAGGGCGAGGAAAGCGACATCGTCCTTGGGCTCGAGTTCGGCGCCGACGACTACGTCAAGAAGCCCTTCAGCCCGCGCGAGCTCGTGGCCCGGATCCGAACGGTTCTCCGCCGCGGCCAGCCGGTGAGCGAGGCCAGAACGCGGATCGAAGTCGGCGAGGTCGTCCTGGACCGCCAGCGGCATGAAGTGACGCTGAAGGGCGAGGACATCCCCTTCACCCGCTCGGAGTTTCGCCTGCTCTGGACCCTCGCCAAGCACCCCGGCCGGGTCTACACGCGCGAGGAGCTTGTCGAACGGCTCACCGACGGCGAGGTGGTGATCTTGGACCGCAACATTGACGTGCACGTCAGCTCGATCCGCAAGAAGCTCGGCGACGAGCACCCGGTTGTTTTGACCGTGCGCGGCGTTGGGTACAAGTGCGTAGAGTAGCGGCCGACCTTCCCCTGGAAACGGCTAGACGGCGCGGGCAAGGCCCCCTCCTCCAGGCCACAGCCAAGCCCTCCCGACCGTGATTCGCTCCCGCTTCTTCTGGAAGCACTTCTTCAGCCACGCCCTCGTCATCATCTTCACCGTCGCGGCGGTGGGGTTCTTGGTGCTGCATCAGTACCGATCAGACGTGATCGGACGCGTGGAGACGGCGCTTCGGCACCAGTGTGTCGCCCTTGGCTACCTCGTCGAGACGGAAGTCGGCTCGGAGTCGGTCCAGGCTGTCCGTGCACGCGTCGCTTCCGTCGCTGGTATGACGGGCTACCGCATTACGGTGATCGGGCGCGACGGCTCGGTGATCGCGGACTCGGAGGCGGATCCTAGCGCCATGGAGAACCACCTCATGCGAGAGGAGGTGGGCGAGGCCCTCGGCAGGAGCCCAGGGGACCCGGAGTTGCACTTCGGTCAAGGGCTTCGCACGAGCCAGACCATTGGCACGGAATACCTCTACGTGGCCCATGCCCCCCAGGTCGAGGACCCCGCGGCCCCCGTCATACGGGTGGCCGTCGAGATGCGTTCGGTGGACGAAGACACCGCGGTGGTTGCCCGATTGATCCTCTTGGGCGGGGGACTGTCGACGCTCGTGGCGCTGCTCGTGGGCGCACTCATGGTCAGGCGCATCGCCCGGCCCCTTGATCGAATGAGGGCCGCGGCGGGGGCCCTGAGCGCCGGGGACTACGGCGCGCGCGTGCCCGTGCGCACGCCGCTGCGCTCCGGAGATGAGATGGGTGAGATGGCCCAGGCCCTCAACCGCCTGGGGTTTGACATGAGCCAGCGGGTGGCCGACCTCACGGCTGGTCAGGAGCGCCTGCGTGCCATGGTCGCTGGCATGGTCGAGGGCGTCGTAGCCGTGGATGAAGGCGGGCGCGTCACGTTCTCCAACCATGCGGCAAGGTCGCTGCTAGGGCTGCCGCACGACGTTTCGGATCGTCCGATCCAGGAGCAAACGAAGGTCACCGGGATCGAGGCGCTGCTGGCGGCGGCTCGCCGATCTGACCGCGCGGCGCAGACCGAGCTCGAGATCTCCAATACCGATATCGACGCCATCGTCAGCGCCCAGGCGCACCGCTTCCAGGACGGCGACGCGGTGGGCGTGGTGATGGTCCTCCATGACGTCTCCGAGCTGCGACGGCTCGAGCGGATTCGGCGGGACTTCGTCGCCAACGTGAGCCACGAGCTCAAGACTCCGTTGACATCCATTCGCGGCTACGTCGAGACGTTGCTCGACGGCGCCCTCGAAGACGAAAACAACAACGTCCGGTTCCTCGAGAAGATCGAGAACAACGTGCTGCGACTGAATCACCTGGTGACGGACCTTTTGAGCCTGGCGCGCATCGAGTCCCAGTCGGGGTTCTTGCCCGTCAAGAGCATCGATCTCCACGGTGCCGTCGAGGAGGCGGCGAGGCGCCACGAGCTCCGCGCCCAGGGACGGGACCAGAAGCTGGTTGTCGAAGCCTGCGAGGGCCGCGTCAAGATCCTCGGCGACCCGGAGGCCCTGACGCAGATCATCGACAACCTGGTCGACAATGCGATCAAGTACACGCCGGACGGCGGCACCGTGACCGTCAGGCTCCTTCGGAGCGGAGAGTTTGCGACCTTGGAGGTCCAGGACACCGGCGTGGGCATCCCGAACGAGGACAAAGCGCGGGTGTTCGAGCGCTTCTATCGCGTCGACAAGGCCCGGTCGCGGGAGGTCGGAGGCACCGGCCTGGGCCTCTCGATCGTGAAACACCTCGTCCTCGCTCTCGGGGGCACGATCGACCTGGTCAGCGACGTGGGGCAAGGCAGCACCTTCCGTGTGAAGCTGAGATTGGCTGAGAGAGCCTGATGGGCGGGGCGGTTTGGGCGATATCGTTCTGGGAGGCGCGAGCTTGCCCATGGGCGATCTGCAAAAGATGAGTGCAGTGGACCCCGAATGGGCTCGATGAAGCATGGTAGGAGGCAGTCGAGTTCCCTCGGCAGCCGCACCGCCCTCCAAACGAGTAGCGACCCATGACAGTTTCCATCTTCGCCCTCGGCATCTGTATGCCGTGCCTCTCGCCTGGCCAGGCGCCGGACATCGCCGCGGAGTTCACGTCCGAACTCCGGCCCAAGGCCTACCGCACTTGGTCGATCGAGCTCCCGGCGGACGCCTTCCGGCCCGTCTCAGGCGTGATCCCTATTCCCCACGTCGGCGGCAGTGGCTTCGCCGTGGAGTCCCGTGGCGTGGGCCTCGCGGTGGATCTCGACGGAGACGGCACCCTGGACCTGTCTCT
>CAJXRJ010000532.1 GCA_913058555.1 uncultured bacterium | reverse complement strand
CGAGATCATGCCTAGTCTCGTGGGCTCGGAGATGTGTATAAGAGACAGGCTGCGCGGATCCGGATATCGACACCAACGACTTCGTGCTGCACTGGTTCCAACTCACCGACCTGGCCATGAACACGCCCGTCGTGAACACAGGCCTCGTGGGAGAGGCCAACGGCATCGCGTACGCACTCCAGTCCCAATTCGTGGGCGTCGTGTCGCCCGAAGACCAGCAAGGTTCGGGCCTGTGCAACCTGAACGGCGACAGCCCCGCTGACGAGGCCGACGACATCTTCCGGTGGGTCAACGCCTCCAACCCCGCCAACCCGGTCCTGCCGGTGACCACGACATCGATGCTCGTGGCCGTGGACCGCTCGGTCCCCGGCGGCTCCGGGGGCGTCGTACGTCTCGCGGACGCCTGGGTCGTGCTCGTCGACGAAGCCGCGGACGACCGCGACTACGACACGGAGGCTGGAACCGACCGCAAGCTGATCCTCGTGCACAACCCCACCCAGGGTGCCCAGGCATGGAACGCCATGCACGGCACCCAGAACCCGCTCTCTGCGGTATCGACCACCTGGATGGCCGAGGACAAGGACAGCACCAGCCGCTTCTACGCGACCTTCCGCGAAGAGACCCTCAGCATCAACGGTGGCCAAACCGACATCAACGGCGACGGCGACAGCACGGACGTCGTCCCCACGACCCCCCGCCTCGTCACGGGCAACCGCCTCACCTTCCCCGGTATCGGCACCGCCGCGGCCCCCACAAGGGCCGGCATCATCGCCGAGCAGAACGTCGGCTTCTTCCGCGTCTCCGAGGCCGCCGAAGGGAACATGGACCTGAACGGCAACGGACAAACCGATGACACCGTGCTCCAGCGCTACAGCCTCTCCGCCCAGTTCGCGCGCACGTACATGGGTACGTCCAACACCCTCGACACAGCGGCGGTGGAATTCGGGCCCGGGACGGCCGAGTTCGGCGCGTTCTTGATCGAAGAAGCTGAGCAAGGCTCCGACCTGAACGGCGACGGCGACATCATGGACTATGTGGTGCGCTACTTCCGTCTCCCCTGACGTCTCCCCGGGGCAGGCCCCGGCGAAATGAATCGCGGCCGGCGGGAGACAACTCCCGCCGGCCGCGATTCTTTTTTGGGTGGAGCTTCCTGTCGTGCTCAGCGAGTTAGCTCGAGCACAGGATCCCCTTCGGCGCGATCCACCCGCACCACGTGGAACGGCGCGGTGACCATCTGCGCCACGACCGAGCCTTCCTCCGGCGTGGTCTCCCTGGCGCGGATCAAGAGCGTCGGTGAGCCGTCCTTTCCGGAGGCCGGGATCTGCTCAACGCTCTGGATCTCAACCCCAAAGCCCGCCGTGGCGCGGGTCCCAAGGAAGACACCGACAACCATGCAGGCCCCGAAATCGACTTCGGGCGCCTTCGGTGACGGCAGCTGGAGATTTCCGTGCCGCTGCCAGAGGGCGTCGAATTCTTCCGCGCTGCGGATCGCGACGCAGGCTTCCTCGGCCATGCCACTCGAAACGCCCCTGGAGACGGTCTGCACATGAAGGACCACTGGTTCGCGCTTGGCGCCCGCTCTGCACGAAACAAAGATGCTCGCGCCGAGGATGGCCAGCCCAGCGAGGACCGGCGGTGAAGTGAAGACGTTCAGCATCAGCGCACCTCCGTGGTCATGGCTGCAATCGGCTCACCGTGTCCGGGCCCTTGGCCCCGGGACAAGAGCTGGAAGCCCCCACCGGGCCTGGCCTGGGCCGCAACGATCGCCTGTTGCAGCGGGAAATTGAGGCCACTGATGGCCTGGTCCTCCCCGATGATGATCGTCTCGGACAGCTCAAGCGAAGGATAGACGCCGCAGAGCGGCTCACCGTCGTCGCATATGAACCCGTCATTGTCAGCGTCTGTGCCGGCCACGATCAGGTACTCGCCCGCAGGCAAACCCCCGAGGAGGTAGCTCAGGCTCCCGCTGGTGAACAGCTCGTCCTGGGCGAGGGTGTCGTAGGTCTCAAACTCAACGGCGATCACGAACACTTCAAGGTCCGTGCCCGGACCGCCCGCGGCGCCGATCGTCAGCGTCACACCGATGGTCTCGTTGCCGCCGTTCGACTGCACTTCCACCGAACCGGTGTAGTTGCCATTCGCAAGGCCAGCGGCGTTCGCTGTGATCTCGATACCCGATGTGTCGGTGGCACCGGCCTGTCCCGTGGCGATAGGCGTGGCCGTCAGCCAAGCCCCGCCCGAGTTCGTCGTCTCAATCGCGTCCGTGATCGCGAGGCTGCCGCCGCCAATGTTGGAGACGCCCACCACGCGCGAGTTCGACACCGCGGTGACCACCACGCTGCTCTGCTGAAGAGCCAGGTCGGGGGCCGTGCCCACGCCTCCGCCCGCCGCCTGAACGGCAGCGAGGGCGTTGACGAGGCCTTCCCCGTAGATAATGTCACGCCCGGGGGAACCGAGATCCGTTGCGGTGTCGCCAAGGATGGTCTCCACCAGTGCGGGGGTCAGCGCACCGTTGACGCTGAGGATCAGCGCCGCGACACCGGCCACGTGGGGCGCCGCCATGGATGTGCCCTGGTAGAACGAGTAGCTCTCGAAGTTCGTTGGGCTGCTCGAGTCATCGGGCTTCGTCGAAAGCACCCCGTCCGCATAACCGTCGCCGTTGCGATCCGCCGAGACGTCGCCGCCAGGGGCCGCGATGTCGACGCTAGAGTGGAAGTTCGAGTAGGGCGCTTTGCGCCGCTCCACGTCCACCGCGGAGACCGACACCACGCCGCTGTAAGCGGCGGGGAAGGAAGGTGTGCCGCTGTTCTCGTTGCCGGCCGCAGCGATGATCACGACCCCGGAGTTTCGAGCGTTGGTGATCGCGTTCTGGAACGTGCTGTTCGAACCGCCGCCACCGAGACTCATGTTGATCACATGCGCGGGCTGCGCCGCCGTTTGACCCGACGCGTTGGGAAGGCCCGCTGCAAAGAGCACGCCCTGGGCGATGTCGAAGGAGCTTCCCCCGCCGATGCCCAGCACGCGCACGTGCATGATGTCACCGGCCCAGGTCACCCCGGACACGCCGTAGGCGTTGTTCGTGGATGCGCCGATCGTTCCCGCCACGTGAGCCCCGTGGAAGCTCGACGGCTGCGGGCTACCGAGGCCATCCCCCACGTCCGTGGGGTCGGAGTCGTAGCCGCCGCCGTCCCCCGCGATGGCGGGGTCGTTGATCATGTCGAAGCCCGCGATCTCGCGCAGCATGAGGTCCCCCGCCGGCGCGCTGCCGGTGTCGAGGACAGCGATACGCACCGCAGAGGAGCCCGTCTCGATCGCCCAGGCCGCCGGCAGCTGGATCTGCTCGTAGTGCCACTGGAGACCGTAGTACGTGTCATTGGGGCGCAGCTCCTGGGGCAACGCGAAGGCCCGCATCCGATGGTCGGGTTCGGCGCTCACGACGTCCGATCGCCCGCGCAGTCCCGCCGCCAAGGCGAGGGTGAAGCGTGCTTGCTCCGCTTCGTCGAGGCCCACGGGCATCTCGAATCGAAGGAGCTCAGGCCCCCCGTCTGGCATGGCCGCTCGGCGCTCGGCGCCCCGGATCGGATTGGCCATGACTCGGCCCATCGGGTCCCGCTCCCACTGCACGATCACATCCCCGCCCATGAGCTCGCCCGTGGGTGTGGTGATGGGCCCAAGGAGATCGACGCCCCCTGTCAGGGAGATCGCGTCCGCGATGGACGCACGGGGCCCCGCAGCGAACTCCGCCATGGCTTGCGGTGCTCCGGGGTCGCCCTGGCGTAGGAGACTCGTGGTGACCTCCACGCTATAGGCCCCTGAAGCCCCGCCGAACGGACGAACCTCAAACGCAAAAAGCGTCATGCCGGAGAATCCGATGCCGCCAGTCTCCGTGTCACCGGTCGCCTCAAAGGCGACCGGCGGAGGCAGCGACGTCAGGCTGGACGTCGCGTCGTAGAGGTAGACATCGTAGTCGTCGGCCGGGTTCGCGCTCTGAAGGGTGAACGAGAGAGAGGTTCCCTGACTCGCCCCGAAGAGAAAGAAGTCGGACCCGCCGCCCGTGCCATCGCCCATGAAATTGAGGGCCTCCGAGGGCTGAAGCGTGCCGAGGTAGTTGCCCTCGGGCGCCGTATCGTTCGGCTCCACTTCCGCGATGGTGGCCCCGACGGCGGCACCTTCCACGCGCAGCGTGTAGCCGGAGTCACCGGCAACCGCGCTGACGCTCACGAAGAAGTTGCCGTTCGCCACGAAGCTGCCCTGTAGATCGCTGGACCCCGGCCCGTACGTCTCGACCGGCTGCAAGCTCGAGGGGTCGAGGATCAGGACTTCCACGCTGCTGCCGCCGGTGAGGCCCGTCGCCAGGACGTTCACACCGAGCCGCGCGGGCACGCGAACTTCGAAGACGTCGTTCTGGTCAGTGGTCGCTGAGACCTCGCCGACCACGGAGAACGTGGCGCCAGCCGTGAGGTCGCCGAGGCTCTGGGCGCTGCCCACGTTGTCGTTGGGCTCGGCCTCAGGGACGGTGAGGTCGGGCAGGAACACGCTCAGATTGCCAGCCAAGCTAGCTGTGGATCCGGGGGAGCCCCCCGAGTCGCCGCCGCCGCCGCAGCCGGTTCCAAGCACCAGGAGAAGGGATGCGCCGAGCCAAGTTGAACCTGGCATAGGAGCGGCACCCCAAAGGGGATTGCGCGTCATTCGTATCATCGCGTTCGAGGAGGCGCCCGGGGGCGCAGCAGGGATGGAAGCCGGCAGCTCGAGGTCCGAGGGCCGACATGCGATGGTATCCGCAGGCCCCGACGAGCGCCGACGCCGAGCCCGGGGACACCCACCCGGCCGTGGATCTTCCGCAGCGCCCCGGGGGGGTCTGCCCCCCGTGGCGCCCTACTCAGCCGGTTTGCCTGAAATTCGGCTCACAATCCCCATGTCCCCATTCACCTCGACCTCGTCTCCGTCATTCAGGCCCGCGCACGCGCCCGCACAGTTCACAACCGCGATGCAACCCGCCTCCCGCAGCAGGATCGAGGCATGGGAGAGCTCGCCGCCGATCTCCGTGATGACCGCGGCAACCCGTCCGAAGAGAATCCCCCATGAGGGCTCGAGGGCGGGCACCAACAGTACAGACCGACCGTCGAGGGCAGGCCGCACGCCCCGCTCGATCTCGTCGAGCAGCATCGCCAAGTCGGCGGATTTGACGATCGTCCCGGTGACCTGGGATTTGCCGAGGCCGATGCCGCGCAGCTCCTGCTGACGGGCTCCCGCGGGGGCGGTGCCCCCCCTGCCCCCCGCACTGGCCGCTTCGAGTTCCCGTTGAATCTCATCGAGTCGACCGGTCAATGGCACCTGGGCGAGCCATTGCACCTGTCTCTTATACACATCTCCGAGCCCACGAGACTAGGCATGATC
>CAJXRJ010000531.1 GCA_913058555.1 uncultured bacterium | reverse complement strand
CATCCCTCTCGGGTGAGGCAGAGTCCGCCTCGCGATCACGGACCGTCTCGCGGGGCTCGCCGCCCGATTCCGCGGCGTCTGTGCGCCCGTCGCGGATGCGTGCCGCCACATCGTCCTCCACGGCCTGACTCGCGCCTTGAATGGCGCGCGTGCCGCCGCGGGTACGCTCTGCGAGCAGCGAGGTGAAGCGCTCGCGGATTTCCGGCGATGCTGCACCCGTCCGTCCGGAGGACACGGACGGTCGCTCCGTGCCGAGCGACCGTCCTTCCATATCCATGGAACGGAGACCGAATTGGGACTTCAAGGACTCCATGGCAGCACACGGAGCAATGGCGGTGCCAAGCGACCTAATCAGCCCGTAGCGCCGATTTTTCGGCTGATGCCGCCCCGGCGCGGGGAAGTTCTTTCCCCGTCCAGGAACGAAACGCGTGCTATTTGCGGCGCGTCTCGGCCTCGCCGGAGTCGTTCCCGATCACCAAAACGTGGCTGAGCCCGATGAAGAGGCCCGACTCAACAACCCCAGGGATCTCGTCCAAAGCCCGCTCGAGGGCCGGGGCGTCGGCGATACCGCCCGGAAAATGCACGTCGAGGATCTGCGCGCTGTTGTCGGTCACGAACGGCGCGCCGTCCTTCTCGCGGACCCGGGGCTCGCCGCCCAAGGCCCTAATGCGCCGCTCGCACACGGCGCGGGCGAAGGGAACGACCTCCACCGGCAGGTCAAACGTGGTACCGAGGGTCGCGACGACTTTGTCAGGACCCACGACCGTAATCACCTGGCTCGAGATCGACGCGACGACCTTCTCCCGCAGCAGCGCCCCGCCGCCGCCCTTGATCATCTGAAAGGCGCCATCGATCTCGTCGGCGCCATCGATGGTGACGTCGATCGAATCCACCTCGCCCAGGGTGGCCAGCGGAATTCCAAAGCCCTTGGCTTTGGTCTCGGTGTCGATGGAAGTCGGCACACCGCGGACGGAGAGCCCTTCCTCGGCGATGCGCTCGGCGAGGCGCTCCAGGGTGAAGAAGACGGTCGAACCGGTCCCGAGCCCCACGGTCTGGCCCGTGGTCACGAGGTCGGCGGCCGCGCGGCCGGCGGATTTCTTTTGGGCGGTCATCGGGTGCGTTCGCGGTGGGAGTCAGTGGCTACCGGTCCATGACCGGCCGGCGCGCCATGACGATGAGCGTACCGGGAGCCGCCATCCCATTGGCAAGGGCCGTGGCCCGGATATCCTCGATTCGCCCCTGCTGGAAGGAATCCAGCTCGAATCCATCGATCGCCCGCGCGAGCATGCGATCCATCTCGACCGTCGGGATCAGGGTCAGCGGACAGTGCACCCCGATCTCCACGTCCCAGCCCTCCGGCAGGATCGACAGGATGTCAGCCGCCGTCAGATCGTCCCCGTGGACCATGCCCCGGCGACGGTCGAAAAAGCGCGTGAACGCCTCTAGCTGGATCGTCGCCCGATGCTGCGGCAGACCCGTGAGGGAAAAAGGCTCGGCGAGGGCGACCCCGACCCGGGTCACGCGCACGGCCTCCTTGATGGCCCGCTCGGGGGAGTGCAGGTGATGGAGGACGTGCCGGAATGCCACCCAGTCGACGCTCTCGGCCGGATTGGCGAGCTTGTCCGCTCGACCATGGATCAAAGGGACCCCCTTGGTCCTGGCGGCAGCGACCTTGTCTTTCTTCGGCTCGATGCCCTTCGCATCGACGCCGCGGGCGCGCAGGGCGGCCACAAGCTCGCCGCTCCCCGCGCCGAGGTCCAAAACGGTCGCTGGGTCTTCGCTGAGCAGGCGCTCGGCGAAAACCTGACGGAGGCGAGCCCGGTGGGCATCGAGAACAGGTAGTTGGGCAAGCATGGGCAGGGCTTCGTACGATCCAGGGCATGCTCAGCTCAGTTCTGAAAGCCCTTTCATGTGGCGCCATTCTCGTCGGACTCGTCTCCGCTTCGCAAGTCACCGACGGTTCGGAAGTCACCGAAGCCGCCCAGGTCCCAAAACGGCCAAACATCCTGTTCGTCTTCAGCGACGACCATGCTCCCCACGCCATCGGGGCCTACCAAGGCCACCTCGGGTTCGGCCAATGGCTCGCTGGGGTAGACACAACGCCCCAGATCGACCGCTTGGCCGCCCAAGGAATGATCTTCACCCGGTCCTACTGCGGCAACTCCATCTGCGGCCCGAGCCGCGCCACGATCCAGACCGGCAAACACAGCCACGCGAACGGCTACTTACAGAACGGCAACCGTTTCAACGGTGATCAGGTGACCTTCCCGAAGCTCCTCCAGAAGGCCGGGTACACGACCGCGATGATCGGTAAGTGGCACCTGCAGAGCGACCCCCAGGGGTTCGACTACTGGGACGTTCTCCCGGGGCAGGGCGCCTACTACAACCCCAAACTTATCCGCGCCGACGGCACGCGCGTCGTCGAAGGGCACTGCACCGACATCGTCACCGACCTCGCGGTTTCATGGCTGGACGAAGCGAAGAGCTCTGACAAGCCGTGGATGTTGATGTGCCAGCACAAGGCGCCCCACCGAACGTGGATGCCGGCCGCACGGCACCTGGACCTCTGGGCGGACGAAGACCTGCCCGTCCCGCCGACGCTCTTCGACAAGCACGAGGACAACGCCTCCGGCGCGCGAACCGCCGAGATGTCGATCGAGCGCCACATGGAGCTCTTCTACGACCTCTTTGTCGGCACCAAGGACGGCACCGTGCCGAAGGGCGGCTCGGCCCTCGACGGCTCGGGCCGGCGCAACCTCGCGCGCATGACCCCCGAGCAGCGCGCCAAGTGGGACGCAGCCTTCGGCCCCCGCAACGCCGCATTCCACGCGGCGAACCTCGAAGGTGATGACCTGGTGCGCTGGATGCATCAGCGCTACCTCAAGAACTACCTGCGCTGCATCCGCGGCGTCGATGACAGCGTCGGGCGCCTCACGAAGTGGCTCGACGACAACGGCCTCGCCGAGAACACCATCGTCATTTACGCCTCGGACCAAGGTTTCTACCTCGGCGACCACGGCTGGTACGACAAGCGCTGGATGTACGAAGAGTCCATGAGCATGCCGTTCATCGTGCGCTGGCCCGGGCACGTCGCCCCCGGCACAACGAATGACGCCCTGATTCAGAACATCGACTACGCGCCCACCTTCCTCGACATCGCGGGCGCCGCGATCCCTGAGGACATCCACGGCACGTCCCTTCTGCCGGTGTTCGGCGGCGAGACGCCGGAGGACTGGCGCGACGCCCTCTACTACCGTTACTACGAGTTCCCCGGCGCCCACGCCGTGCCCAAGCACTACGGCGTGCACACGAAGGACGAGAAGCTCATGTTCTTCCCCGAGCTCGATGCGTGGGAGTACTACGACCTGAAGGCGGATCCGGACGAGCTGCAGAACCTCTTCCATGACCCCGCCAAGGCCGGCGCCATCGCGAAGTTGGGCGTGAGGCTCGGCGAGCTGAGGGCCCAGTACGGGGACAAGTAGACCCACAAGGCGCAGGGCCAACGGCGAACGCTCAACCCCACAAGGCGGCGAGCCGTTTCCACTTTGCGGAGAATCCGAATCCACGCTGGATTCTCCGCTCGCCCCTTCGACTGATGACGCCCCAAGGACCCATTCATGGATAGACGTTCCTTCCTCACCCTGACGGGCGCCTCTGCCCTCGTCCCTTCCCTTGCGTTGGCCACTCAGCAGAAGGCCGAGGCCCCGTCGCGCCTCGTCCTGGACACCGCCTTCAGCTTCGGCATGGGCGGCGGCTACGACAAGAAATGGGGCGGGAGCGGTGTGCCGGAGCTCATCGAGCACAAGGGCAAGCGCATCCTCTCGAAGGCCACCGGCGGCACTTACTGCTGCGGCTTCACCTTCGCGGTCTGCGCAAAAGTTCTCGCCCAGGGAGACGCCCTCAAGTCCAAGTCAGCGTCTGACATGAAAGCGTTCCAGCAAGCCTGGTACGGCGCGACCAAGATCTCGAGCGAGCGCCAATGCGCCTTCGCCGTCGAGCGTTTCGGCCTCGGCCAAGAGGTCAGGCCCAAGGACGCCCAGGCCGGCGACTTTGTTCAGCTCTGGCGCAAGACGAAGAAACCCAGCGGGCACAGCGTCCTCTTCCTCTCGTGGATCGAGCTCGAAGGCAAGCGCATCGGACTGCACTACCTCAGCTCCCAAGGCTCCACCGATGGGATTGGATTCGCCACCGAGTTCTTCCACGGCACGGACCTGCCGAACGCACGGGTGGACCCGGACCGCATCTACGTCGCCCGCCTGTAGGCGTACCGCGCAGCACCTTCAGATCAGCGGCGCACAGGGGGGTCCTCAGTAGCGGCGAGCTGGCCGCGGAAGAGCTGAGCGATCTGACCGGTAAGCCAAAGGTAGTGATCGGACGGGAGCCCTTCGTAGGTGAGGAATGGACTATCCCCCACGGGCGGATCGTTCGTGCATTTGAAGATGGCCGTGCCCTCGTCGACCTCATCGAACATGGCCACGTAGAGCATCTTCGCCCCCTCCCCCTTGAAAGCGCGGGCCTGGGACCAAAGGAAACGGCCGCCGAGGCGCGGGATCTGGTCGAGGGGCGCCTCTTGGCCCCGCACCCTCTTCAGGTTGTGCCAGCTAAAGCCGGGGAAGGCCACCGGGAGGTAGTCGACGCCATGTTCCTTGCACCACGCGATGTCCGCCCGCACGAAGCCCTCGGCGAACTTGGCCGCAGCGCGCGGCGTCCCGTAGCGCCCCACGGTCCACGGGCTGATCACGTCCGCCTTGGCCATGATGCGGTGCAGGGCCTCGTCTCCCACGGCATCCCCCCGGAGCGTGCGCCAGCGCGAGGGCACACCTAGCATGACGGCGTTGCCCTTGGCGCGGAGGAAGTCCACGAGCCGCTCGCACTCGTCGAGCTCGTACTTGCGTCCCGGACCCGCAAACCCGACGCCCCAAACGGCCACCAGCGGCTTGCCGCGGTGCCGCTGATAGTTCGCGTCCGCCGTGATCTTGAGGTCGCCGCTGAGAAAGCTCCAATCCTCCATCACAACCGATTCGATCTCGCCGGGGCGGAGCCCTGAGAGGTCGTACATCATGGCCCAACTCCGACCGTGCTCCTTCGCCCCGGCGCGGACGTTGGCGGTCACGGTGTTCCGATGGGCCCGCACCTTCGGTGACCTGAGCGAGCTTCCGAATCGCTGAAGGAAAACACCGTCGATGCCGTGCTCCTCCATCCAGGCGAAGTGTCGCGACACGGTCTTGCGGTTGTGGGAGCTGAAGAGCTGGGCTCGCTCGCCGCCCTTGTGGAGGAACGGCGCCGGGAAGAGCTCTTCCTCGCCCATCTCTGAAACGTCCGGCCAGAGATCGATGGTGCATTCGCCTGGGCCAAAACGCGACCCCGCGCCGAAGTGAACCCACCCACGCCCCGACCCATCCCCGGG
>CAJXRJ010000530.1 GCA_913058555.1 uncultured bacterium | reverse complement strand
AGTCTCGTGGGCTCGGAGATGTGTATAAGAGACAGTCCATTGGCCCTCCCCTTTGGGGAGGGCCAATGGATCATGGCGGGCAAGGAAGCCGCCGAGGTCCCGGGTGTTTGGTGATGCACGAGCTCCACTCCACAGTTCGTGGACCTCAATGGAGACGGCAACATCGACATCCTCTCGGGTAGCTACTCGCGCATGGAGAACGACATGGCGGGCCTCTTCCAGGTGCTCTACGGAGCCAAGGACGGCACCTTCGCCAAACCCACAGCGGTGCTCGGCACGGACGGTGAGCCGCTCATCATCGACACGGACGGAAGCGAAGGCGATGTCGACATCGGTCGCATCTGCACTCGGCCCACTGCGGTGGACATCGACGGAGACGGGAACCTCGACATCGTGACCGGCAACTTCGGGGGAACGTTTGCGGTCTTCTGGGGCGGTGCGGAAGGCTTCGATCCCCTTTCCAGCATGCTCACGAATACCAAGGGGAAAAACCTGCACGTGGCGCACCATAGCGATCCGACCTTCGCCGACTGGGACGGCGACGGGGACCTGGACCTGATCTCCGGCTCCGACGGCGGCGGCGTGGTCATGTTCCCGAACGTGGGCTCCAAGACCGAGCCCAGCTTCGGCAAGTCCGTAACGCTGGTGAAGCCCGCACCTGAGCCCAACTGGGGCGGCCCGACCCAGTTCGGTGACGATCACATCCAAGGGCCCGGCCGTTCCACCCGTGTCAGCGTGGCCGACGTCAACGGTGACGGCAAGCACGACCTGCTCATCGGCGACGCCGCTTCGATCAACACGCCCGCCGAGGGCCTCTCCATCGAGGAATGCCGCAAGCGCATGGCCGAGTGGGAAAAGGAGATGCAGGCCATCCAGAAGGACATGCCACGATTCGAATCCCAGGAAGACTGGGAGAATATGACGGATGAAGAGACGAAGGCGTTCGAGGCCGCGCAAGAGAAGATGATGAAGCACTACGACAAGCGCGCCACGTTCATCAACGAACGCTCCACCGGCTTCGTCTGGCTACTCATCCAGGAGTAGTCCCGGCCGCGTTCCTCTCGTCCACGGTCACGTCGTCCCCGGTCACGTCGTCCCCGGTCACTGAGGAACGAGCCGCATCCATCGGGCGCTCCGGCTACCCCAGTCGGAGCGCCCGGTCAGTCCATCTCGCCAGCCGCCACTCGACGCAACGCCTGGGCACCATCGGAGTTCACGTTCCACTCGTAGTCCCCCGGGACGTCGAGCCCGACGTAGCGCGGCAGCAGCCCGCGGGCCGCGGGACCGAGCTGGGCGTGGAGAGCACGAAGCTCCTCACCGAAGCCGCCGGCCAGGTCCTGCACCCAGAACTCCCGCACCCAATCATCGAAGCCCGGCTCCTCCTCCACAAAGCGGAGCGCCTGCAGCACCTGCACAAGTAGGAGCGCCCTGTGCCCGCTATTCGCGTCGCCGTACTCGTTGTCGACGAGGACCTCGTGCTGCTCGTCACCGAGCCGTATGCGGATCAGCGCCAGCTCGTTTGAATCGAGCTGGGGGTGGGGAACCCTCTCCAAGTGGAGGGCCGTGTCCAACGCGGCGCAGAGAATGCGTACCGCATAGGGATACCGCATGATCCAGGGCCCCTTCGGATCCGGTCCCTGTGGCGTTGCGCTGTCCCCCTCCGGCATCGTGCTAGTGCTCCCTAATAGAAGAGGCAGCTGAGCACCATCGCGCCCCACAGGAGTGCGTTGATCACAAAGACCGTGTCTCCACCGAGCAGCACGCGGGTGGGGCTGCCACCTCCCTCCTGGCGCTGGACCAAGAGGAGGTACCGGAAGAGGCCGAAGACAACAAAGGGCACGGTCCAAACGAGATGGCTATCCTCGCCGAACTTCTTGGCGGTCTCCTCGTCGACCGTATACATCGCGTAGGTGATGATCGCGCACGCGGCGAGAACGCCGGTGGCCTGCTCCAGGAACTCGGGCGTGTATTGGCCGAGGTTCTTGCGGTGGCTGGCGGCTTCGGTGCCGAGAAGATCCATCTCAGCGCGGCGCTTGCAGAAGGCCAGGAACAGCGCGAGAAAGAGCGTCGCGAGCAGCAGCCAATGGGAGATAGGCGCCGCGGCGGCGTAGGCGCCGGCCACCACCCGCAGCATGAAGCCGAGGGCGATCAGGAACGCGTCCACAATCGCAATCTGCTTGAGCTTGATCGAGTAGAGCAGATTGGAGGTCATGTACGCCCCCACCACCAGCATCACGTTCCCACCACCCTCTTCCTTGGCCCCGGGTGTCGCAAAGAACGCGAGTCCGAGGGCGCCAGCGACGCAGACGGCGGAAGCGACCAGCGCCAAGGGCACGCTGAGCTCACCGGCGGCGATGGGACGTTTGCGCTTCTCGGGGTGCAGTCGATCGGACTCGATGTCCGCGACGTCGTTCACGAGGTAGATAGCGCTCGCCCCAAGGCAGAAGGCCCCGGCGGCGAATAGCACGCGCACGATGCGCTCGGTCGCCGTCGCTGCCTCCGGGCCCATTTCACCCAGGGCGAAGACCAGCGCGGCCAGGACGAAGACGTTCTTGACCCATTGGTGGGGCCGAAGAGCTCGAAGAAGAGCGGGGGATTTCATGCGGGGAGTGAGTACCCACCCCGCCGAAGCGACGAGTCAAGGGCCCTGGAGGAGACGGTCTAGGGGGATCGCATCGCTGGCCCGGATGGACCCGCAAAATGACCCCGGTCAGCAGAGCGTCAGATTCTACTTGTCGAGTGAGAGAGCCCGAAGCCCTTCGATGGGCGAGTCCGGGCCCACGGGGATGAACTCGACGCTCTCGTCCTTGCTCAGCTCGCCCCGGTCTTGGAGCTCTACCAGCTCGAGGGACCGAACCTGGAGGTCGTCCCAGAGCACGTTGGTCGTCGTGAAGTGGTTGCCCTCAGGATCATTGTCGTCCGCCATGAAAGCCGTCTTCCCGCTGCCCATCGTGCCGCGGATCCGCGCGCGACGTACGTCACGCCCGGCATACGAAGACCAGCTGCCGTCGAGGGCGTCCTTGTTCTCGGGCGCGTACCAGTCCTCGACGGGGATCTCGTCCAGCCCGGGATCGAGGGAGTTCATGGCCACGCCAGGGCAGTTCAGACGCTTGCTGTTCGCGACCGTCGGCATCCAAACCTTGTCCGTGACAATCGCAGCGAAGAAACCCACGCCCGACCTGTTCGGCCACCTCTCGTACTTCTGTTTGTACTGCAGGAAGCCCTCCCGCACCTTGCCGAGGTTCTGCTCGCAAGCCGCCTCCTCACCGGACCGGATCGCGCTCATCACGTTGGGCACCACGGCGGCCGCGAGGAGCCCGATGATCACGAACACCGCAATCAGCTCCACGAGGGTGAAGCCAGCGCGGCGGGCCAAGCGGTGCGTGCCGCCGAGGACGGATGTGGGGCGAATGGTCTTCATGGGTTGGATGCGTGCCACGGGTGATGCGGCACGCCTGGAGAGACTCGGTCGGAGAGGATGGGGCCCTGGGGCCCACGGGTCTACCCGTGAGCATAGCCCAAGTTACGGCGTTCCCCGAGTGCCTAAGGGAGGACGGGGCGTCCCGCCAAGGGACCCCCCCTTGCGCCTCAGACCGCCGCCGAAACGGCTTCCTTGAGGGCGTCCACCTTCGAGGTCTCTTCCCAGGGGAAGCCCTCGCGGCCGAAGTGGCCGTGGGCCGCCGTCTGGCGGAAGATCGGGCGCTTGAGACCGAGGGCGTCGATGATGCCCCGGGGCGTCAAGTCGAAGACCGACTCGATGGCGCGGCCGATGGCGGCCTCGTCGGCCGTGTTCGTGCCAAAGGTGTCCACGCGAACCGAGAGGGGCTTGGCCACGCCGATGGCGTAGGCGAGCTGAACCTCGCAGCGGGTCGCAAGGCCCGCGGCCACGACGTTCTTGGCAACCCAGCGCGCCGCGTAGGCGGCGGAGCGGTCCACCTTGGAGGAGTCCTTGCCGCTGAACGCGCCGCCGCCGTGGCGGCCCATGCCGCCGTAGGTGTCGACGATGATCTTGCGGCCCGTCAGGCCACAGTCCCCGTGGGGACCGCCAATGACGAACTTACCCGTGGGGTTGACGTGATAGATGGTGTCGTCGTCCAGCATCGCGGCGGGGATGACCGCCTTGATGACGTGCTCGATGATCTGAGACTTGATCTCCGCGAGAACCTCGGCTTCTTCCGCCTTGCCGTTGACCTCAGGGTCGTGCTGGGTGGAGATCACGACGGTGTGCACGCGCACGGGCTTGTCGCCTTCGTACTCGACGGTGACCTGGCTCTTGCTGTCCGGGCGCAGCCAGCCGAGCTTGCCGTTCTGGCGCAGCTCCGCGAGCTTCTCCACCAGACGGTGCGAGAGGTGGATCGGCAGCGGCATGAGCACGTCGGTCTCATCGCAGGCGTAGCCGAACATGAGGCCCTGGTCGCCGGCGCCTTGCTCGACGTGTAGGCCCTTGTCGTCGTCCACGCCCTGGGCGATGTCGGGGGACTGACGGTCGAGGGTGACCATCACCGCGCAGGTGTCGCCGTTGATGCCAAAGGCATCGTTGGAGTAGCCGATCTCCTTGAGGGTGCCGCGCACGATGCTCTGGTAGTCGATCGTGGCCTTGGTGGTGATTTCCCCGGCGATGATGGCGACACCCGTGGTCACCATCGTCTCACATGCGACCCGGCTGTCGGGGTCCTGGGCGAGGAGGGCGTCGAGTACCGCGTCTGAAACCTGGTCAGCCACCTTATCGGGGTGGCCCATGGAGACAGATTCAGACGTGAAGAGAGATCGGGCCATGGAAGCTCGGTGGGATCGAGGGGGTTCGGAACCGGGAACCGTAGCTCGGCGCTACAGCTGGGCAGGCGGACAGGGCCGCGTGCCGGAGACCGTTAGGAGGAATTGGAGTGGACAGCAAGGATCCGCCGGCGGTCGGCCACCGTTGGAGCGCTACATAATACGTATCCCATAACTGACCGAACAACCACCAGAGCCCCGATCGGGACGGATCCTGGGAGTAACTTCAGGACAGCCCGCAGCGTTCCGCCAGGGCCACAAGGGTGGCCTGGGTGGCACCTCGCTGGGCGGCAACGGCGTTTCGACCGAGTTCCCCCATGCGGGCGCGCTCGGCCGGATCGCCTGCAAGTCGCTCCAGCGAAACCCTGAGGCCCTCCTCATCTGGGACACGCAGGGCCGCGCCAGCGGCCTCCAGGATCGCGGTCTCCTCGAGGAAGTTCTGCACGTGGGGCCCGTAGATCACCGGTCGGCCCTGGGCGGCGGGCTCCATCATGTTTTGCCCCCCGTGGGGAATCAGGCTGCCGCCGATGAAAACGATGTCTGCAAGCCCGTAGAGGCGCTCCAGCTCCCCAATCGTGTCCACGATCAGGGGTCTCGCGACGTCCCCCACCTGTCTCTTATACACATCTGACGCTGCC
>CAJXRJ010000529.1 GCA_913058555.1 uncultured bacterium | reverse complement strand
GAACGATGCCCCCCCAGCAATCGATCGTTCGACCAGGACCCGCAAGCGCGCAGCGCAAGCGGTCCCATTTGGCCGAGCTTCTCATTTGGTCCGCCGCCGTCTTGGCTGCGACCTGCACCGTGTACTTCCTCGACGGCGAAGCCGAACCGGCGTTCTCGGGCGACCCGCCCGCGGATCACGCCGCTCCGGCGCCCCGTTTCGCAGGCGACGGCCTGGCGTCTATCCCTCTACCCCAAGGGCAGCCCGGCAACGGGCTCTACGGACGAGGCTCAGGATGAAGACCCACCCCATTTCATCCATCGACGTCACCGTACCCATGACCGATGGTGCCGGGCCGTCGGGACACCGCCCCCCCGACCCAACGGCCAACAACGTCCAGACGTTCTACCGCCGCCCACTGATCGACCGGCTGACGGGGCGCTACACCGTGAGCTGGGAGACGGGCGGCCACGTCGCGTCGATCCGTGTGCACAATCGCCTGACGGACCTCGAAGGATTCAAGCCGGGTCCAGGCTCGCTCATGCGGATCCCAAGGACCGTGCGGACGTATCTGGAGGCGAAGCGCCGGCCGATCCTGAGGGACCCCGTCCCGTTCCTTGTGTATGAAGCCATCGACCACTTGGCGACCCTCGTGGGGCCCGGGACCTCCGTCGTGGAGCTGGGCGGTGGTAACTCAACCCTTTGGTTTCTGGCCCGCGGCGCCAAGGTCACAACGGTCGAACATTCGGAAGAGTGGGCCTTGGCCATACGTGAAGCCGCGGAGGATCGTCTTGGCCCCGGCGCCGCGGAACGCCTGACGATCGTGGTCGCCGAAGGCGAGACAGCGATCGATGTGCTCGAGTCCCTCGCCGCGGACTCTGTGGACATCGCCCTCGTGGACTGCATGAACGCCTTCACGTGGCGCAAGGCCGGCGTCGAAGCCGTCCTGCCCGCGGTACGTCCAGGCGGCACGCTGTGCCTCGACAACTCGGACCATCCGAACAACTGGGCCGCGGTCACTCTCCTCGGACGTGAGTCCAGAGTCCGCTTCACTGGCTACGCGCCGATGTGCCCCGTGGTGTCTCAGACGAGCTTCTGGCGCAAGCCGTCCTGATCGCCCACAAGACGCTTTTCGCGGCCGCGCCAAAGGACACATAGGCCAGCCGCGAAGAGTGCCTGCCCCCCGAGCAACCCAGCGGCCGCTCCGGCGATACCGAAGCTCGGCACGAGGAACCCGGCGCAGAGGCCAACGACCACGGAAGACGCGGCGTAGCTCACGAAGATGGAGCGTGTGTCTTCACGGGCGCGGAAGCCCACGTGCTGGACCCCCGTAAGGGCTGCGATCGCCGGTAGGAATGCGAGCCAAGCCAGCGCCTCCACGGCGAGGGGACCGCCCGCCTGCGGACGCAGGATCCCGTCCACCAACCAGCCCGCAGTGAGGGTCAGCGCCGCGCCAAAAAGACCAAAGAAGCCCAGGGCCCCAAGGCTGACACGCCGCACCCAACCGCCGAGCTGGCCGCGGTTCAGGGCGGCCCGTGCCGCCTTGGGAAGGGCCAGGTCAAGGGCCTGGAGCGCCGCAAGCGGTAGACCGACGACCGTTTGGGCGAGCCGCAGGGCCCCCACGGCCGTTGGGCCGAGGTGCAAGAGCACGGCCCCGTGCACGCCGCCAGTCCCCATCCAAGAGAACACCTGATTGAGGGCCAGCCAACGCCCGCTGCGCCAGAGCCGCTTGACCGGCTCCGCCAGGGGCCCATCGGGCCGGGGTAGTGGGCACGACAAGAGCCCGAGGGCGCACGCAGCCCCCGAAGCCGTCGCCAGCGCTGCGGCCGCGCCCGCTATTCCGACCTCCGCCCCCTGGACCAGGAGCAGGCCGAGGGCCCCAAAGGCACCGATGGAATCGACGGCCACGAGGCTCCGGACGCGTCCATCGCTATGGGCAAAAGCCCTTGCCATGGGCACGAGGGACCGCGCCGCCACGAGCCCCCCCGCGAGGGGCGCGCTGAGGCCGTAGGCGCTGCTCCCGAAGGCGTGGGCCAGGGCGCTGGCGATAAGTCCAGCAGCGCCACCGATGACGAGCCCGAGCGCCAAGCTGGCCCGCCCGAGCCCCTTTCCCGGGGGCAGTGACAAGAATGGCTGTGCGCAAACCGCTTGGACGAGGCCAGCCCCGTACCCCGCGAGGATGAGCACCGCCGCCAGCACTCCAAAGTCCGAGAGCCCCAGCGTCCGCACGAGGACCAAGGTCACGAGGAACTGCCCGCCGCTGGCGACCCCCTGGGAGATGAGCGCAGCGCGAAGGCCTTTCATGACGCCACGTCGGTCCAGATCAGCTGCGCGTACTGGTCCGCCAGCCGCTCCCACGAATAGTCCTCTTCGATGCGCTTTCGATTGCGCTCCCGCTCTTGGTCCAGGTCCTCAGTGGGCCGCTCGGACCAGCCTTGGATGCGCTCGACCAGCTCCGCCACGTCCCGCCAATAGACGTCCTGCCGCCCGAGAACTTCGCGATTGAAAGGGTTGTCGTGGGCGAGCACGACGCTGCCCGCTCCCATGGCCTCCAGGAGCGAGGGGTTCGTCCCCCCGACGCTGTGTCCGTGCATGTAGAGCCGTGCGTTTTGGCGCAGGGGTGCGAGCACGTCGGGGTCGTAGACGGATCCGAGGAAGCGCACATGCCCCTCGCCCTGGGCCACGGTTTCCAGGGCATAGGGCGTCCCTATCTCGGTGTTCGCCACCGCCACGAGGGGACGGTCAGGCGATGCTTGACGGTGGGCCTCGACGATCTCTGCGACGTGGTTCTCGGGCTCGCAGCGGCAGAGGAGCAGGTCGTACTCCCCGGGTACCAGACCCAGGTCCTGCACGGGCCCCGCATCCACCCCCTTCGGGAGGGGGTCGGCGCCGTAGGCCAGAACAGAGTGATCGGGCAGGTGTTTGCCCACCCTTTTCCCGATCACATCGGCCAGGGCCGCGTTGTCGAAGATCAAACGGTTGGCCGTGCGGCAGGCCACTCTCTCCATCAGCGAAAGCCACATCTTCGCGGGCAGTCCCCACTTCGAGCGCTGCCACTCGAGGCCGTCGGGGTTGATCCACACCTTGACGCCAGAAACCCGTGGCAGCCACGCTGCGAAGGCCGCGCCGTATCCGAGCAGCACGACGAGATCGAATCCACTCATCGCCCGCAGAAGACCCGCCACGTCCACCTGAATCGTACGCGCCGGTCCGGGCGCCCACGGCAAGACGTATTCGAGATGCATGCCGCGGTGAGACTCGAGCCGCTTGGCCCCTGACCGGAGCCGGCCCTCTGCCTCGCAGAAGACAGTGACGTCGATGCCACGCTTCACAAGGCGGGCTCCGATCTCTTCTACGAAGGTCTCGAATCCGCCGTAGCGCGCGGGCACACCGCGCGCTCCGAGGAATGCGATCCTGGGCGCTACTTCTGGGGGGATTGGCATGGGGGGCTTCTGAACGGATCGGCTCCGTGTCAGCGCCCGCCGAAGCGCAGCGGCGAGAAACGCGGCGGGGTAGGGACAGTCCTGAGGACCCCTGCGCTTTTGCACCAGCCGTCCTGATCCATGACACAGGCCATGGCTCGATTGGAGATACGCGCAGGAATCCCCGGCCCCGTTCCAGATCGAGGGCGCCCGCGCGCCGAAGACCCGAGCGAGTGGGCAGCAGCCACACTCGCCTCCCTTCGATGTGCCCCCCCCACGACAAGGATGGCCAGAGTCCCCGTGGACTCGTGGCCCGCGTGCGCCCCATGCGCGCCGCACTGATCGCATTTCTATGTGCGATGCAGATGGCGTGTAAGACAGCGCCGGCGCCGGTGTCCACCGAAGGCGCACCGGCGACGATGTCCATGACGCCGGACCCAAGCGTTCTCGGCCTCGGCGCTGGGGATGTGGTGCGCGTCGACGTCCTGGGTCATCCCGAACTATCCACGCCAGCCGAGGGCCTTCGACTGGACGACGCGGGCGCCCTGCACCTGCCCGTGGCCGGCACGATCCCGCTCGACGGCCTTTCGATCAGCGCCGCGAACAGGGCCGTTGGTGACGCGTTCGATCGGTTCATGAAAGACCCGGACGTGACCTTCGCCCTCGTACGGCGAGAGTCGAAGCGCTTCTTTGTCCTCGGGCAAATTCAAACGCCAGGACCCCACGGCATCGAACACCCACTCACCGCGCTCGAAGCCCTGAGTCACGGGGGCTTCTTTCTCAACGCCGCCGACCGGAGCCACATTTTCCTCGTGAGGCCCCACGGCACGGGCCTCGAAGTGCACTGCTTCAACGCGGAGACCCCTGGGCCAGAGGGTCTCGTCCAGGTGCTTCCCGGGGACATCGTCTTCGTCCGCCGCCGGGGCACCCAGCGGTTCCAAGAGGAGTTCCTGCCGCTCCTTCAACCGTGGCAGATCGCGGTGCCAGCGGCCGCGACGGCGGGGGTGTTCTGAGATGTGCCCTTCCCCCACACCGATGAGACCCGAGAGTCCCACGAACGCCCAGCGCCGCGGGCGCGAAGCCGTCGCCCTCACGGATCTGGCAGAGCTTCGCCGAAGGCTCTTCCATGCGCCCATCCGAACCGCGCTCATTGCCGGCATTGTCTGCACAGCCTTCGTTGCGTGGAACCTCGCGTCTCCGCCTTCCTTCAGGGCCAAGGCCAAACTACGCGTGGAGGACGTCACGGAGCGCAGCCCTCAGCTTGAGGTGCGGTCCATCCCCACCGGCACGACGACCGACGGCGAGGCCCTCTCGATCCTGCGCTCCCGCACGCTCATCGCCCAGGTGGTTCAGCCCCCGGACGAGTCCACTGGCCCCAGCGCCGAAGCGAACGACGACGACCTCCCCGTGCACCTGGGCCTTACCACCTGGGTCACCGACGAAAACGCGCCCCCCCTGCGCCGCATGGCAAGGGGAATCGTCGCCTCCGTGAGCCGCGACTTCAGAATCGAGGTTCAGACCAGACGGCGACACGAAGACGCCCCTCGCAAGGTGCGGCTGCGGTTCATCTCAGACCACGAGGTGAGCGTATCCCTCGTGGGCACGGGCCCTGGGATTGAATGGAAGGGTGATGGCGCCCAGCGATTGGGCTACGTCCCCGGGAAGCTGATCTCCTACCGCGGCCTCGAGATCGACATCCAGCGCGTGCATGGCAAGCCCGATGGCCGCACTTGGGTGATCGAATCCCTGACCGAGGACGAGGCCATCGATCGCGTCCTCTCCCGCCTGAGCATCCATAAGGGTCAGCACCAACCCGGCACCCTTGAGATCCTCTGCACCGACGACGATCCGCGGCGCGCCCGGGACATCGCGGGAGCCATCACCCAGGCCTTCATCGACCGGGACCTCGCGGCGACCCGTGAGCGAGCCGATCAGAAGGTGGCTTACCTGGAGAGTGAGCTGAAGGGCCCTGTCTCTTATACACATCTGACGCTGCCGACGATATGCAGTGTGTAGA
>CAJXRJ010000528.1 GCA_913058555.1 uncultured bacterium | reverse complement strand
CTTCATTTCGCGCCAGAGGGCCCGTCCGGCGCGGCGACTGGCCCGCTCCAGGAGCTTATCGGTCCAGTCCGTGAAGCCCCCAGCGCGCTCGTCCGCGCCGCGGCGCTTGCCGATCACGACATCCTTGAGCTCCTCCATGAGCCCCGTGTCGTACATGAAGTGGTACGGGTAGATACGGTTTGCCTTGAACGTGTCGCGCATGGCCGCCACCCGGCAAGCGGACGCCTTCACCGAGTTCAGGCCGCCGTGGGCATAGACCACGAGATGGTCGTATTTGTCGCTCTCGGCCACGTACTTCGCGGTGACCTTGACGTCCTGGAGGGTGCTCCAGTACTTGCCCGAGTCGTGAAATCGGCCGTCGTCGATGTGCACGAAATGCCCCGCAATCTCGTCACGCCGCGGCCCGCTCCGCCGGAGGCTGGCCCGCATGGCGCCGCTGGCGTTGGGCGAGTCCCTGCGGGAGTAGAGCTGGGGCGTGGAGAGCGCGAGCTGAACGACCCACGCATCGATGACGTTGTCCATCCAGTCCTCGTAGGTCCAAAGGGCGACGCCGCCTTTCCCCCATTCGGCACCCCAGGAATTCTGCACGAGGAAGCCTTCGGAGGTGTAACCCACCACGGCGAACGCGTGCGCGCCGAGCTCCGTGGACTTGAACTTGATCTTGCCGCCACGGGCGTGGCTCCAGCCGTCGTGCACCTTCGCCGAGCAGAGCACCGCACCCGCTTCGTTGATGGCGGCGTGCATGTCCACGATGCTCTTGCGGATCCGGTAGTAGGCACCGACGGTGCGCTTGCGAGCGTCCTTGGCCCGCGCGATCGTCAGATGCCCCGGGCGGTTGGCGTCGTACCTCCAAAGGTCACTGGCGCAGACCCCCATGTGGAACCAGCCCTTGATCACGCCGCGGCAGCTCGACCCGTCGTATTCCTCACCCGGCCATTCATCGTGGAGCCGCGCCATCTCATAGAGCATCCGCGGGCTCACAGGTCCTTCCTGGCGCTGCTCCTTGAGGAGGAGGTTCACCACGGCCGCCAGCCCGAAGCCCGTGCAGGCTCCCTCTTGCCCCTGGTCGAGAATCGTGAGGCCCTCGGGCGCCTCCTTCGTCAGGGCGAGTCGCTGGAGAGTCGGCTCGTACCATCGATCCCGATAGTCGGGAATGTCGACGAGGGCGTTGAGTTGGTGTCCGTTGAGGGTGGCGGGCTCGTTGGCAGTCATGGCAGGAGTTGAGTTGGGAAGACAACCTTCAGTCGTAGGGCCAATCACACTCGACTGTCAATAGAGGTACATTCCCAGGGGCGGGCAGTTCCGCCATGTCCACCGCACGGGATGACGAATCATGCGCCAGGAAACGAGCCCGGAATCGGCGACGCCGCCCTCAATCAGCTCCATGGGTCGAGACGCTGCTTCCTGCCCGCGATCACATGCCACCCGTGGCCAGCTCGCGCTATGGGCACTGGCCTTGCTGGGCGCAGGCTGCAGTGCAGCAGGTTCGATCGCCGTCGAGCCGCCGCTGGTCCTCGCACGGCCCGATTGGGAGGTGGACGCCGTCCGTGGGAACGTGAGCCCAGAGGGGCACGGAACGCTGCTCGTACGAGTGCAAGGGCACTGCCCCGGCGACACGAAGCTCCAGATCCGCCGCCACGGCGATGGCGGTCCCGACCCTGCCGCATGGGCGACGTTCCCCGAGGAGATCAAGTCCAGCCTTCGGAACGAGATCGTCGCCACCGTGGAGTTGGGCCACCCAGAGCTCGACGAGACGCCCCCCGATGCGCCCCGCTGGCTAACGGACGCCGGCGAGCGCCGGGTGACCGTGAAGCTCACGCCCGGCGAGTACTCCCTCTCCGTAGATTTGGGTCCCTCGGCGCCGGCGATCGTCCTCCTGGAACCTGTCTCCGTGGCGTCCAGTGAGTGGAAGTCTGTCCCGCTCAACCTCCGCGCCGCCGTCCCGTGGGAGATCGAGCTCCGCCTTCCCGACGGAGGCCCGGTGGTCGGCATGGACCAGCCCGGCACCCTCCAAGTGGGCGGCGAGCGCTACCGGCGCAATCGCTATGGGACGTTCATTCTCGAGGGCTACGTGGGCGACGAGGTCCGCTATCACCTCCAAACTTTCGGTGCAGCGCCGACCCATGCCACCCTCTGGAAGGCGTGGGGCGCCAATGGACAAACCATCCCCCTGGCGCGCGAAGAGCCGCCGAGCTGGCGGTACGACCGTACCGTGACCGGCACCGTTCCTCGGGTTCGGAAGGTCCCCGTTCCCCTGGAACCCGTGGCCGGCGGGACCATCGGGGGAACGACCTACGGGTCGCGCGATGAATGGGACGGGCGACGGTCGGCCGTTGGCTACCAGATCCCGCGGAGCGTGCGGAGCCTGCGGGGCGAAACGAGTGTGCTCCTGAGGGCCGAGACCGGGTCGGGTGTTCTCTGGGAAACCAACTCCCTGGGATCCCGTCGTCTCGTACGCGAGTGGTTCACGGTCTCAGGCGACAGCCTCCACCTCACCGGCGACGGCGCTGGGCGCCCCGCGGAAGTGACGATCAACGGCGCAGGGCTCCATGAGTTCGTGCTCGTTCCGGGTCCTCTCCCGGGTCCTCTCCCGGGCCCTCTCTTGGGCGCCACCCTGGAGCCTTACTCCCTCGGCTGGTTTGAAGGGGGCACCACCGTCCCCCTCTGGATCCCAAACTCTGCCGTGGCCCTTGAATGGCGAACAGCGGACGGCGAACGCGGTCGCACGGAATCCCTCGAAGCGTCCCCTATCGTGATTCCCTAGGACCGCCGCCGCTCAGCGATCCAGGCCCTTGGCGTACCATCCGGTCATGGAAACACTGCCGTTTGGGAAGACCGGCGAGACGCTGTCGGCGCTTGGGTTTGGGGCCGCTCCGCTCGGGGGCGCGTATGGGCCGGTGACGGGCGACGGCGGTCGAGCGGCCGTGCGGCGGGCGTTAGAGCTGGGCGTGACCGTGTTCGACACATCGCCCTACTACGGGGCGACCCTGTCGGAGACGCGGCTTGGGGCGGCCCTCGAGGGGGCGCGGGACGAGGTGTTCTTGATCACCAAGTGCGGGCGCTACGGGGAGGCGGAATTCGACTTCAGCCCGGGGCGCGTGGCGAAGAGCATCGACGAGTCGCTTGGCCGGCTACGCACGGATCGGGTCGACCTACTGCTCGTTCACGACGTGGAGTTCGGGGATACCGGCCGGATCATCGACGAGACATTGCCCGCGCTCATGGCGGCGAAGGACGCCGGGAAGGCACGCTACGTTGGGGTTTCCGGCTATCCGCTCAGCGCCCTCGAGGAGATCGCGGCCGCGTTCCCGATCGACGCGGTGCTTTCGTACTGCCACGGGAACCTCATGGACCGAACGCTCTTCGACTCACTGCTCCCCGCGTGCACGTCGCGGGGGCAAGCGGTCATCAACGCGTCGACGCTGCACATGGGCGTCCTGACGGACTCGGGCCCACCTCCATGGCACCCCGCCCCTGTTGAAGTGCGCGAGGTGGCGCAAGCCATCGCCAGGCTCTGCAAGGAACACGGCCGCGAGATCACCGACGTGGCGCTGCAGTTCGCCATGGCGAGGCCAGGCCTCGCGTGCACCCTCGTGGGCGTGGAGTCCGCCGGCGAGATCGAGAGGAACGTCGAAGCCCTCGCCCACCAGGTGGACGAGGGCCTCCTCGCGGCGATCGATGCGCTCGTGGAGCCCGTCCGTGACCGGACGTGGCCGAGCGGCCACTGGGCCTAGTTCACGGTCATGCCGCCGTTCACCACGAGGGTCTGACCGGTGACAAAGTTTGCTTCGTCGCTGGCGAAGTAGACCGCCGCGGCGGCGATGTCGGCGGGCTTGCCCCAATGGCCCACCGGGATCAGCTTGAGGTAGGCCGCCTTGTCCTCCTCGGGATCGTTCTCGTGGCGCTCCACCGGGATCCAACCGGGGGAAATCATGTTGACCGTGATGCCGAAGGGCGCGAGTTCCTGGGACATGGAACGTGTCCAGCCGCGCTGGGCGCCCTTGGCCGCGACGTAGGGGCTGAAGTTCGGCACGCCGCGGTCGAAGACCTCGGAGCCGATGTTGATGATGCGGCCATAGCGGCGCTCCTTCATCCCGGGCAGGACAGCCCGCGTGAGCAGGAACGGGCTCTTGACGAAGAACTCGAGCATGGACTGGTGGAAGTCCCAGTCGTACTCCTCGATGGGCTTGATCGGCTGGTCCGGCGTGGCGTTCAGGACCATCACGTCGATGGGTCCGAGCTTCTCGCGGACCTCCGCTTCGAGGCGCGTCACGTCCGCATGGTCCGTCACGTTGGCTCGGAAGATGTCGCCGGCCAGCCCTTCGGCCCGGAATTCCTCGAGGGTGGCCGCCGCGCGCTCGGCATTGTTGGCGTAGTTGATGGCGACTTTGGCACCGGCGCGTCCGAGGTGCATGGCCATGGCCTTGCCGAGGCCCGTGGTCGAACCGGTTACCAGGGCGACGCGTCCTTTGAGATCAAACATAGGTGGAAGGGAGTCGGGGTTGCTCGGTCACTCGATCCCGAAGCGCAGGACCGTCGTGTGGGAATACGTGTCGCCCGGGCCGATCACGACGTCCGGGAACCGGGGCTCGTTAATCGCGTTCGGAAGCCCCTGGGGCTCCAGGCAACATGCGGAACGAATGCCGTAGCTCGCGCCGCCTTTGCCAGTCTGGCCGAAGAGGTGATTGCCCGAGTAGAACTGGAGGCCCGGCTGGTCCGTGTAGAGCTCCATGGTGCGGCCCGATGCGGGGTCCCGGAGTCGCGCGTCGAACATGCCCACTTTCACGCGGGACTCCGAGTCCTCTTTGTCACGAATCACGCCCTCGAACAACACGTAGTTGTGATCGTAGCCGAGGGCCGGCGTTGCAATGACCTCGTCGATGTCGCGGCCGATGGCCTTGGCTGACCCAAACTCAAGGGCCGACGTCGGGCGCTCAACCGTCCCCGTGGGGATCAACGTATCGTCAGTGGGCGTGTAGCTCGCTGCCCGGATCTCAAGCTCATGATCGAGCACCGTCTGGGCGCCATCGCCCGCGAGATTCCAGTAGGCGTGGTTGGTCAGCGAGACCGGCGTCTGCGCGTCGCTCGTCGCCGTCATCGTAAACCGCAGGTCGCCACTGTCTGAGAGGTGGTAGCTCGACGTGGCGACCAACCGCCCTGGGTAGCCCTCGTCGCCGTCATCGGAGACCAAGCGAAAGGTGAGCGTCCCGGGAGCGTCGCTGGGGATCCGCTCCCAAAGGCGCGCGCCGAACCCCACCGTGCCGCCGTGCAGGTGATTCGGCTCGTTATTCGTGGCGAGGCGATACGCCTTGCCGTCCAGCTCAAACTTCCCAAGGGCGATGCGATTGGACACGCGGCCCACGGTGCACCCGAAATACCTGTCTCTTATACACATCTGACGCTGCCGACGATATGCAGTG
>CAJXRJ010000527.1 GCA_913058555.1 uncultured bacterium | reverse complement strand
GATCATGCCTAGTCTCGTGGGCTCGGAGATGTGTATAAGAGACAGGGAGTTAGGAGTCGAAGCGGCCGGCGAGAGCGCTGACCACCGCGATGGGTACGAAGGGTTGGATGTCCCCACCGAGTCGCGCGATCTGGCGCACGAGGGTGCTGGACACATGGGCGTGCTCGGACGAAGAGAGGAGCAGCACCGTGTCGAGGTCGGGATCCATGGCCCGGTTGGTGAGGGCGAGCTGACGCTCGTACTCGAGGTCCGCCGCGCTTCGGACGCCGCGCACGATGGCGCTTGCACCGAGCTCACGTGCGGTGTCCACAAGCAAGCCGTCCCGGGCCACCACGTCCACGTTCTCGAGGCCGGCCGTGGCCTTCTCGAGCAGGTCCACGCGCTCCTCCACGGTCAGGATGTGCCGCTTGTCGTGGTGGGCCGCCACGATGATCGTCAGGTGTCCGAAGAGCCGCGAGGCACGTTCCACGAGGTCCACGTGCCCGAGGGTCACGGGGTCGAAGGTGCCGGGAAAGACGGCGTGGTGGGCGGTCGGGGACGACATGGGCGGCGCTGGCTGGGCCGGGCTTGAAGCGGGTACATGCGCGAGCTCCCAGGTGGATTTCGCGGGGGAAGAGTGTACTCGCGCCATCCACGGGGGCCCCTCCCTTTGTCACCGCACCGTCGCCACTCGGGAGATCTTCGGGGAAGAGGGGCCGCGCCGGCCCAGGCGGAGCCCTCCGGACAGCGCCAGCGAAAGGCGTCCAGAAGGACATGGGAGCCAAGACTCTAGCCCGTCACCCCGGGGCCTCTGTGGCGCGGAAGCGCCAGCGCGAGGCCGTGGAGGCGGAGCGGATCGGGCTCACCCTGGAAACGCCCATGCGAGGGCCCCACCCCTCCGGGCGAGCCCCAGCCGGGCCTGCGGGCCAGGCCGTGACGATTCGGCCGTTTGGTTAGGCCCCTTCCCCGAGGAGGAAACACGGTGGTCCGCGCTGGCCGCGGAGAGGCTCTACGAGAAATTCGATCTCAAGGGAACGACGCCGTCAAAGGAACGACACCGTGACCGCGCTGGTGAAGTTGGAAGTGGCGGTCCCTTGCACCACGTCCCGGTGCCAGGCCTGGAAGGTCCAGGACTGCCCAGCGAGGATCGGAACGAAGCCCGACGGCTGGGGCAGGGAGTCCACCTGGACGCCAATGGAACGGCTGCCGTCGGGGCTGGTGCGGTCTAGCTCGCCGGGGCGTTGGAAGCGCCCGAGCGATCCGCCGAGGCACAGGTTGCCTTCGCTACCACCCGCGCCGGGCAGGAACCCTTCTTGGGACCCCACGAGGAAGAGCGTGCCCGCATTCGGCGTGACGTCCAGCACGCGCAGGGTCAGGTCGCCGTCCAAGGCCACAGCGCTCCCGTAGGCAACGATGCGACCGGAGCGCCCACTGGAGTTCGGCACGGCCGGACCACAAACCGCGGTCCCAATCGGCGCGTTCTGCAGCCCCCTGTGCCAGGTGATGCGTTCGTCGTTCTGGGAGACACTCAGGATGTCCAGGTCGCCGTCCGCGTCAAGATCCTCGAAGCCGAGGGCGATGGGCTCGTCCACGGAATACGTCAGCGTCTCGGCCGGTCCGTAATTGAGCCCCCCCAGGGACGGGAGCACGGCCAGGGAGGAACCGAGGGCCGTATTCACGCCCGTGGCGAGCACCCCCACCACGATGTCCTTGCGCGCGCCGCTCCCCATGATCCCCAAGCGAAGCCCAAAGCCGTCCACGGTCCCGAGCGTGACCGGCGCGGAGAACGCGCCACCCGTGGTGCCCTGGGCGCAGAATACTCGTTTCGCAAAGTAGCTAACCCAGACAAGGTCCAGGGTGTCGCTGCCGTCGAGGTCCACCGCGCGAAGTGAACGGGCCCGTCCAATGGGTCCCGCGATCTCAACGTCCGCAGCGAAAAAACCGTTCCCGACGCCGCGGTACCAGCGCAAGGACTGGGCATCGGTCGGCCCCATGAGCGCGGCTAGGTCGCAGATTCCATCCCCGTTGAGGTCCTCGGCCACAAGGCTCTGAACTCTGTCCGGCGCCTGATCGATGAGCCGCGGGATATCGAAAACACCGGGGCTCAGCTGGTCATACACCCTGATCTCGTTCGGATCGCTGCGGCCGACGACGATGTCTAGGTCCCCGTCCCCGTCCAGGTCCACGAGCGTCGGGCCGGCAACCACAGAGCCGCCAACGTTTCCGATCACGATCGTCTCCATCGCTCGATCCCCAAGGCCCCGGACCCAAAGGAGGTCCCCCGTGGACGATGAGCTGACGAGGTCCACATAGCCATCGCCGTCCACGTCCCCCGCATCCACGACCCGCGTGTCGGAAGGTGCGCCCGCAAGCGGTACCTGCAGCAGGAACCGGTCCGCGCCCACGTTCTCATGGAGGGCCAGGGCCACACTGCCTGACCGTGTCGAAGAAATCACGTCGAGGTCCCCGTCCCCGTCAAAATCCACGGTGGCCACATCCCGAAGACCCGGGAGCCGCCGGGTGAGCGGCCGCGGGGAGGCCTCCAACGAGTAGCCCCCGGGTGCGGCGGGCGCCCCCAGCACCGACACGACGGGCCCGCCCTCGATCGCCAAGAACACGTCGAGGCGGCCGTCGCCGGTGGCGTCGAAGCAACTCGAAGTGATGGACCCCGCGCTCACCGTTCCCAGGAACTCTTCGGGGCCAAAGAAGAACAGCCCGCCGCCGTTCCGAAAGATGATCGGCGCAGAGTCCAGAATGGAGTCGGGCACGGCGAGCACATCCAGGTCACCGTCGCCGTCGAAGTCGCCGAGGTGAACTTCGTATCGGCGGGTCTGCGCGGGGAGGACGATGCGTTCGAAGGAGAGGACTCCCCCCACGTTGTTGTAGATCCCGATCCCGGTACCGTCCCGTGAGCTCACGACAACATCAAGATCCCCATCCCCGTCCAGGTCGCCGGCGTCGACGTCGTGCGCCGGAGGATCAAAGAAGGCGTGGGAAAACCCCACGGGCGGCCCAAAGTTCCCGGCGCCCAAGTAGGGCCACCAAGCAAGCCCCGCGGTGCCATCACGCATAAGGAGGTCGCACAATCCGTCGCCATTCATATCCACGGCTTCCGCCCCACGACTGTTCCCGAGTGAGGCTGGCGGCGAAACGACCATGAAGCTCCCGGAACCGTCGTTGATCGCGAACCTTGGGACACCGATGGAGCCCGACGTTCTCATCAAAAGGTCGATATCGCCGTCCCCGTCCAGGTCCTTCGGCTCCAGGTGTTGGTACGACGGCACCCCGAAGGTGGTTTCGGCAACGAGCTGGAAGTCGCCGTTGCTGTCCTGGGAGTAGGTCAAGAGTCCCACTGGATTCAGCTGCAAAGAACTCGAGTCGCTGCTGACAACCACGTCCAGCCTCCCGTCACCATCCGCGTCGAATGCGGCGATCCCAGAGGTCCGGTTGGTGGGGATTCCAAAGGCCCGTGGCAGCCCGAAGCTGCCGTTCCCGATGCCGTCCATCACGAGCACCTCCCCAGCTTCGAAATCGGTCAGGAAGAGGTCCATCCGTCCGTCGCCGTCCAGGTCACCGCGCGCGATCTGTGACGCGTACTCCGCCGACCCGGAGACCGGGAGCTGCGGCCCGTATTCCTGGGCCAGGGCCAGCGCGGGGACCGGTGCCCCTGCGACTCCGAGAAGGACGCCGGCGCCACACGTCACGCGGGGAAACATGCGAGTGAGCGCCTCAAAAAGTGCCTTGGGACGGGGCTTGGTCATGGAACTTGCGAGCGTTGGAAGTGTCTGGGAATGACTGAATCGGAAACGGCGAGCGGATCCTCTCTCTCTCGATACAGTACGAAAGGGCTCCGTGGACATAAGGTTCGATGAAGCTCCGCTCGCAAACCGATCCACCATTCCCATGAAAATCTCAGCTCTGCCCCTTAGCTGCGTCCTCGTGGCCGCCCTCACCGCCGTGGCCACCGGTCAGACCGTGAAGGTCCCCACCGCTCCGGCGGGCTTCGGTCAACAGACCGTCGCCCAGACCCGTTACTTCGTCGTCGACCCCGCGGGCGGCGGAGACTTCCAAGAAATCGCCCAGGCGGCCGCAGTGGCCCCGAGCGGCAGTTCCATCCGCGTCCTGCCGGGGACCTACACCGCCCCGATCGTCATCCGTAACAAGACGATTCAACTCATCGCAGACGAAGCGGGCCAGACCATCTGCACGCAGCAACTGCGCATTCTGAACGTGGATACCGAAGACCAAGTCCTCGTGTCCGGGCTCGACCTAGAGCTCGGCTTCGAGATCGGCGACTGCGCGGGCCAGGTCACTCTTCAGGACTGCATCACGCAGGACCAGATGACGCCGATCCCCGATGGACCGATCGATTGGACCCAGTTCCCGATCTGCGGCATTGGGGGCACACGCCACCTCGTGCGTGACTGCGACGCCGTCACGGTCATCGGATGCGCATTCGAAGGAGCTCCGGGGCGTCAGGTCTTCGTGGACGGCATGCCGGGGCACCACGGCCTCGTCATCGAGAACAGCACCGCCGCCCTGTACGGCTGCGAGCTCACCGGGGGCGAGGGCGCAGCCGCCACGTCACCGGGGCACTTCCCCGCCAACTCCGGCGCCGGGGGCGATGGGCTCCAGGTTCGCGGTGCGTCCTCCACCGTGCACTACACGCGGCTCGACGCCATCGGCGGCTTAGGTGGCACCTTCACACCGGGTGGTAACGGCGACTTCGGAGTGACCTTCGGATGCGACGGTGATCCGGTGCGTGTCACGGGCGGTGTTGCCACCGAGTCCACCCATCCGAACCTCGCGTTCGGCGCGCCGACATCGGTTCAGGCGGGAAGTCTCGGAACGTATTCGATCGTGGGTACCCCCGGCGCGCCGGTGTACCTCAGCATCGCTCGCTCGAACGAATGGACCGCCTTTGGTCCAAGCCAAGGCATCCTGCACTTGCCCGCGCATGCCCGCATGTTCCCGGTGGGCATCCTCCCGCCGTCGGGCGCACTCTCCCGGCCCTTCCCGGTACCGGCCCCGTCCGGCGCCGGTCTGGCGATCCGCCTCGAACTCCAGCTGCACGCCGTGATCGGCGGCGTGGACGTCTGGAGCGAGCCGCGCTCCGTCCTCGTGCGGAACTGACTCCTCTCCCCGTAAGAAAGCAACCCGGGCCGTCCTCGCGAAAGCGTCGACGGCCCGGGTTGTTTCCTAGTTGGACCGCCGATGCGTGGAGGCCGGCGACGCACCACCCATCCGCAGTGCGGAGAAGCCGTTGGCCCCTCCGAAGCGCCGAGCAACACGCCTCACCGCTTCGCTTCCTCGACGATGTCCTTCAAGAGCGCTCGGTCGCGCCACTTCGACAGGTCGCTCGCGCGGGTCCGGCTACGCCCGGTCACCGGCCACGAAGTGAGGAATTCCTCCACGGGAAGCCCGGCGCCCACGAGAACGGCGGCCAGTCCCTTCGTGCGCGGCGAGGGCACGCGG
>CAJXRJ010000526.1 GCA_913058555.1 uncultured bacterium | reverse complement strand
TCTACACACTGCATATCGTCGGCAGCGTCAGATGTGTATAAGAGACAGCACCACAAGGGCTACCTCGTGGAGCTCCAGGACCGCGGTATCGCACGGCTTCCCAAGACGGCGCTCCTCCAGGCCGGCGAGCGTCCCACCGTCGGCGCCGAGTTACTCGAACGCGTGGGGGCCGAGCGCGCCGTGCTCAAGCCAGCCGTTTCCGGTGGCGCGTACCAGACCCTGATCGTGACAGCCGAGACCGAGATCCCCTGGGCGACGGATTGGGTCGGCGACTTCTTGGTCCAAGCGTTCGTCGAGGGCATCCAGGGTGACGCGGAGGGTCAGGGGGAGTGGTCGCTCGTCTTCTTCGGCGGCACCTTCTCCCACGCCCTCCGGAAAGTGGCCCGCGCAGGGGATTTCCGGGTGCAGGAAGAGCACGGCGGCCGAGTCCTTTTTGAGGCGCCTCCATCGGACCTGATCGCCACGGCGGGACGGATCCTCGAGGGCACCGTGCAGCACCTGGGGCTGACCGAGCCGCTTCCTTATGCCCGCGTGGACATGGTGACGGCCTGCGAGGGCGAGCCGCTGCTCATGGAGCTCGAGCTCATTGAGCCCGAGCTCTTCTTCCGGGCCGACCCGGCTTCGCCAGGCCGGTTCGCGGCGGCCGTTCGGAACGCGCTCCAGTGAACGATTCTGGCTGGCGGCGCCGGAGTCCCAGCCATCATCCATGGGGCCTGAAACGTAGAGAGGCCCTCGGCCGGCGTCCAGTGGCTACGCCGGGGCCGCTCAGGCCTGCTTCGCGAGGCGGAGCTGCCCGCAAGCCGCGGAACCGTCCAGTCCCCTTGACCAACGGATAGTGGCGATGAGGCCACGCTCCAAAAGGTCGTCTCGGAAGCCCTCGGGAGTGCCGCTCTCTGGGCGGGCGAACGGCAGCTCAGGCGTCGGGTTGTAGGGGATGAGATTCACGCTGCACCGTCGACCGCGGAGCCTGTCTGCGAGGCGTTCCGCGTGTCTTGGCGTGTCATTGACGCCCCCGAGCATGACGTACTCGTAGGTGATCTCTCGGCCGGTTTGTTCGAACCAGTCGTCCCCGGCTGCGAGCACTTCCTCGATGGGCACGCCACGCATGGCCGGCACCAGGTCATCCCGTTGTTCTTGGTCGGGCGTGTGTAGTGAGATCGCGAGCTGGAATTTGGGCTCGCCCCTCGCGGCTCGCCTCAGGCGGTCGGGGAAGCCCACCGTCGAAACGGTGATCTTGCGGCCACCCAGTCCCATCTCTTCGCGCACGACGCCGAGGGCGTCGTTGAGGTTCTCGAAGTTCAGCAGCGGCTCGCCGATGCCCATCACGACCGCGCGCCTCAACGGACCGACGGCACGGCCCCGGACGAACTGCTCGAGGATCTCATGGGACTCGAGGTTGCGCTCCAGGCCAAGGAGCCCCGAGGCGCAGAAAGGGCATCCCACGGGGCAGCCCGCTTGGCTCGAGACGCACAGGGTGGCGCCGCGCGCCGTGCCATCCTCATCCTTGGAGCGGTGCGGTGGGATGAACACTGTCTCCACGGAGAGCTCCTTTGACGGAGGAGCGTCTGGGCCTCGGCCAGGGCGGCCGGGGAATTCGAGGAGGAGCTTCTTGGTCCCGTCGGAGGCCAGGCACTGATCCACGAGTCGGCCACCGAAGATCGGGAGCTCCTCTTTCAGCGTCTCACGCAGCCTTGCAGGCAGGTCCGTGATGTCGGCGTAGTCGAGGGTCCCTTGCTCCAGAACAGCGCGGCGCAGGATCTTCCCGTGGAAGGGCTTGCCGCCGCGGCTCTGAACGAACTCCGTCAGCGCCTCTTTGGACAGGGCGAGGAGAGAGGTCATTGCGCGCGCAGGTGATTCTCGATGATCTCAGCGAACTCTTCCCCGAGCCGCTGGGCTTCCGCGAGGGAAGGCGGGTTAGCGCCGCCCACGGCGCGGTGTCCGCCGCCGCCGTAACCCTCCATCATTTCCCCAACGTGCACACCATTGGTGGGCTTGTTCCAGGGGTTTTCGCCGCACGTGATGTGGTAGCCGGCGCGGGTGGGTATCACGCCCACCGCGTAGGACACGTCGGGGTGGTGGTAGAACGGCGCGAAGCGTTCACGCCGCACCTTGGAGGAGCTCGCGTCGTAGAAGACGACGCCACCGCGGTTCCAGAGCACCGTAGGGGGGAACTGCTCGAGGGCCTTGTCCCGGTTCCGCGAGGCGCGGTCATGGGCCTTCTCGACGTCGCTCCGGAGCGCCACGTCCCGGAGGGAGTCGTCGATGAGCGCGGTGGCGATCTGATCCACCCAGGCGGGGTTCGGGGCGGCGGTGAGGGACCGGGAGATGCGCAGGGCCGGGTCGTCCCCGAAGATGGCCTGGTCGACGCTTTCGAACTGGGCGGCGTCGATGATGTCCGACCAGTAAGCGGCGTCGATGAAGCGCTCGGGCGCTTCGTAGCCGAAGTGCTCCTTCGCGTGCTTCAGGATGAGCGGCGGGCACGACGGGGAGGTTTCGTCCCAAAGCCAGCGATCGGACGCCTCGTAGGTGCTGCGCAGCTCATCCGAGAGGAACGTCGTCGGGTGATGGTCGAACCAGAACTCCGCACGGGGGTGGAAGTGGAAGTCCACAACGGCGAAGCGCTTGCCCTCCTCGAAGCTCTCCCAGTTCTTGCGCTCGTCGTAGTTGACCGAGATCAAGATGGGCTTCTCGCCCCGCTCCCGGAGGACGTGGGCCAGGAGGGCGCCTGAGACCATCCCGTCGAAGTCACGGTGGTATCGGATCCTGAGCTGCTGTTTCTGTGTGCCGCCGGTCATGGGGGGATGATAGGCAGGGGGGCGCCTGGTTGGTGGACCGTCGAGGAAAAGGAGGGCAAGGCGGCGCAGACGAAAAAAGGAACCGCTGCCCGTGGCAGCGGTCCCTTCTGATTTTGGGGCGCTCTCGCGCTCGAACCTAGGCGCTCTCGCGCTCGAACCTAGGCGCTCTCGCGCTCGTCCTTGGACTCGGTTTCTTCGTTCTCGACCAGGTCCGCAGCGGTCAGTCCGCGGGCCAAGGACACTTCGCCCCTGACGACCTCGGCGGTCACCACGAAGCGGTCCGTGTCCTTGCGGCACGGCAGCTCGTAGAGAAGGTCGAGGAGGATGCTCTCGATGATCGAGCGCAGGGCGCGGACGCCGGTCTCGCGCTCGATGGCCAGGGCGGCCACGGCGTCGAGTCCGCTCTCGTCGAATTCGAGGACCTTGCCCTCGAGCTCGAACATGCGCTGGAATTGACGAACCAGGGCGTTCTTGGGCTCCACCAGGATCCGGATCAGCTCCTTCTTGCGAAGGGTGTCCAGCGTGGCGACCACGGGAAGGCGACCGATGAACTCGGGGATGAGGCCGAACTCCATCAGGTCCTTCGGAAGCAGGTAGCGCACGTACTCGTCGCGCGCTGCGTACTCGTCGAGGGAGGGGAGGGCGCTGGCCTCAGCCGACTGGACGCCAGCCTTGGTGCGGGCCTTGTCGAAGGCGCTGTTCGAGGACTGATCCCGGCCGAAACCGATGACTTCCTGTCCCACGCGGCGACCGATGATCTCTTCGATGCCCGAGAACGTGCCGCCGACGACGAACAGGATGTTCGAGGTGTCGATCTGGATGTACGACTGTTCCGGGTGCTTGCGGCCCCCCTGGGGCGGGACGCTGGCGACGGTGCCTTCGAGGATCTTCAGGAGCGCTTGCTGCACGCCTTCGCCCGAAACGTCCCTCGTGATGGAGACGTTGCCGGTGGTGCGGCCGATCTTGTCGATCTCATCGATGTAGATGATGCCCTGCTGGGCGCGCTCGACCTCGAAGTCGGCGGACTGCAGGAGCTTCAGAAGGATGTTCTCGACGTCCTCGCCGACGTAGCCGGCCTCGGTGAGGGTCGTGGCGTCCGCCATGGCGAAGGGCACGTCCAGCATCCGAGCCAGGGTGCGCGCCAAAAGCGTCTTGCCGGAGCCCGTAGGGCCCACGAGCAACACGTTGGACTTCTCCACTTCGACCTGGGGCACGAGGTCCTCAGGGGCTGCCCCCTGCTGACGCAGGCGGTTGTAGTGGTTGTAGACCGCGACGGAGAGGACCTTCTTCGCCTTGTGCTGGCCGACGACGTACTCGTCGAGCCGACGGGCGATTTCGATCGGAGTCGGGAGACGATCCTGATCGGCTTGGGCCGCTACGGCCTTGCCTGCTGCGGCGGGGGCTTCGCTGCTGCGTAGCTCGCCGCCAGGGCCTGGATTACGACGCTGTTCCTCCTGCAGAATGGAGTTGCAAATCTCTATGCACTCATTGCAGATGTAAACACCGGGGGGACCTGCGATCAGCGACGCCACTTGGTGGCGGGGCTTCTCGCAGAACGTGCAACGCTCGACCTGACGGCCGGTTCGACGGGACGAACTCATGACCAGAGTCTAGGCCGCTTGCGCGACCGAGGCGGCACCAACATGAGAAACGCCGATGATCTCAAAGCCGGTACAGCGGGGATTCCCAACGGTGGGACTTGGGGACTTCGAATGGGACAGTTCGTTCGCATTGTGATGTCGGTGCGTGGCTTGCATGCGCATGGGGCAACGCACCTGTGTCGCCGCGACGGGGGCTGGCCCAAAACAGGGACGCCCGCGGCCGAAAGGGCCGGCAGGCGCCGTGGGACTCGGACAATTGCTAGCCCGAAACGCAACTTCCTTTGTGTGTGGGGCCGTTGCGCTCCGGGCTGAAGCGGATCACGAGGCGTCGTCGCCTTCGAGCTCCGCGCGGGGCGGCGCGCCGTCGGCGCGGGCCACGATGTGGTCGATGAGGCCGAAGTCCTTGGCTTCCTGCGGTGACATGAAGTTGTCACGCTCGCAGGCGTCCGAGAGCTCCTGGGGGGTCCGGCTCGAGTGATGGGCCATGATGCCCTCGAGCTGCCTCTTCATCTTGATGATTTCGTTGACCTGGATCTCCATATCCAAGGCCGTTCCGCCCATGCCACCGTGGGGCTGGTGGATCATGACGCGGCTGTGGGGCAAGGCGAAGCGCTTGCCGGCGGTGCCGCCGCTCAGGAGGACGGCGCCCATGGACGCGGCCTGCCCGAGGCAGTAGGTCGAGATGTCAGGCTCAACGAGCTGCATCGTGTCGTAGATGGCCAATCCCGCCGTGACGGAGCCGCCCGGCGAGTTGATGTACATCTTGATGTCCTGGTTGCGGCCCGTCTTGTCGAGGAAGAGGAGCTGGGCCATCACGGCGTTGGCGACATTGTCGTCAATCGCGGTGCCGAGGAAGATGATCCGGTCCTCGAGCAGGCGCGAGTAAATGTCGTACTGCCGCTCGCCACGACCAGTCTTTTCGATGACGAAGGGGACCGGGTAGTAGTTCTGCATGGCGCCTTGATTAGGGGTTTCGAAGGTGGGATTCAAGCGCGAGGAGTGATGAGTGCTGAAGAGCTTCCCCCATGGGGCGCCCAGGTGGCCGCTTTGGGGGGCGGCTGCGGGTGCAAAATGGGG
>CAJXRJ010000525.1 GCA_913058555.1 uncultured bacterium | reverse complement strand
CGAGATCATGCCTAGTCTCGTGGGCTCGGAGATGTGTATAAGAGACAGGGCGTGCTTGGCTGGTCGTTTGTGGAGTCGAGCCCCAAGTGAAATGAACCCTCTTTGTGGTGTGCGGCGGACATTCGTGCGGGAACGCCCAGGTTGATCGCGCATCCGGCCTCCCGCCCTCTGCGCAGTCCCTTTCGTACCGAGACAGGGCCACCACGTTCAACCATTCGCCGCCGGCGACTTCCCGGCCCGGTATCGGAAGAACCCTGTCCCCCCCCATGGCATGCCGTGAATCGGCTGTTAACCCCCAAGATCTAGTCCCTTTGCGGGACGATCGCCCCATGCAGGCCGGGTGGAATTTTGCCACGAATTCGGCCCATGAAGGCCCCTTCGGTCCCCCGGTTTTGGCCTACGCGTCGTGCGGAGCGAGGTCTTCGGGGTAGCCAAGCCGCCCCATGACGGCCCGCTCAGCGGCCCGCATGGCCTCCCTATCCGCTGGCCCATGATCGTCGAATCCGCACAGGTGCAGCGTGCCGTGCACGACGTACAGGACGAGTTCCCGCTCGAACGCGACCCCACGCTCCCGGGAGGCCTCCAGGGCGCGGTCGACGCTGACGTAGAGCTCCCCGCCGGCCTCGATAGGCCGGGGGCCGAGTTCAGCGCCGGCAAGATCCTCTTCCTCAGGTTCGGGATCGGCGCGCCTCCCATCCACAGGACTCGGATCGTCATCGTCCCGAAGGTCGAAGGTGATGACGTCCGTCTCGCCGGGATCCCCGAGGAACTGTCCGTGCATCGAAGCCAGGGCCTCCTTGGACACGAAGACCACGTCCACGACAAGCGCTCCCCCGCCGCCATGGGCAAGGGTGACTTGAACCGCCCGCGCAACGACGGTCGAAGGCACCTCCTGCCCCTCCGGCGGGCCGTGAGCCCACGAAATGGCGCCCCGGTACGGGGTCGGGTCGGAAGGTCCCGGCGGCGGCCGCTCTGCCTCCGTCACGGCCGCCCGTCGACACCGCCCGCGGGGGGCAGCTCAGAGGGTTCGCCCTTCTCGTAGGCACGCACGATCTTCGAGACGAGCGCATGGCGCACGACGTCCGACGAATCGAATTCCGTCACTCCCACACCGTCGAATCCGCGGAGACGCCGCACGGCGTCCGCGAGACCGCTCTTCTGTCCGCGGGCGAGGTCGTTCTGGCTCGGGTCGCCCGTCACGACCATCGACGAGCCTTCTCCAAGCCGCGTCAGGAACATCTTCATCTGGGAGATGGTGGTGTTCTGGCCTTCGTCCAAGATCACGAAGGCGTTCGAAAGCGTCCGGCCGCGCATGTAGGCGAGGGGCGCGATCTCGATCACGCCGGCCTCCTCCAGACGCACGAGGTCATCGGGCTCGATCATGTCGCGTAGGGCGTCGTAGATCGGACGGAGGTAGGGGTTGAGCTTCTGCTGTAGGTCCCCCGGCAGGAACCCGAGGTGCTCGCCGGCCTCGACCACGGGGCGCGTCACGATGATGCGACGCACACGGCCCTTTCGAAGGCGCTGCACCGCAGCCGCCACGGCGAGATACGTCTTGCCCGTGCCCGCCGCGCCAAGGCCGAAGGCCAGGTCGTACTTGTCGATGGATTCGAGGTACTTCCGCTGGTTGTCCGTTCGCGGCTCCACGGCCCGGGGACGGAAGCGTACGGCCGCCGGCCGGTCTCCGCGCCAGGGGGGCGAGGACGTGCGTGTGCTGTTGGAGCTACCCGAAGCACTGCCATTCCCCATCGAACTCGAAGGGGCGGCTTTGGCGGAGCCGCGGGTTCCGCTCTCGGGCTTGTCCATATCTTTGGCGAGTAGGATGGATTCGATCTCGCGCACGCCAAGATCCCGGCCCTTGCGTGCCTTGCCGAGCAGATGCTCGATTCGAATGGAGGCCTCTTGGATACCGTCCTCCGGCCCCTTCAGCCGCAGGTTGCCGGCCCGCGCGAAGATCTCGATGTCGAGGTCTTGGCGCAAGAGCCTGGCGTAGCGGTCGTAGGGCCCCAGCACGAGGATGGCTTCCTCGTGGGAGCGGAGGGGGATCGTGAGTTCTGACTGCAAGGCAACGATGGGGCCGCTGGGGCCCAAGGGTGAGTAAGGCCTAAACGGCCCAATGGAAGAGCAGCGGGCCGGCAAAGGCCGCCAGGGGCGCCGCCAAGAAGAAGCTGTCGACAAGGTCGAGCATTCCACCTGAGGGACCAAAGGTCGTACCGGAGTCCTTGACGCCGGCGCGGCGCTTGAGCGCGCTCTCAAGAAGGTCGCCGGCCTGGGCCGTGACGTTCACAAGGGCGCCAAAAACAAGACCGGAAAAGACGCCGTAGCGGGGATCCCCAAGGGCACCGAACGAGGAAAGCAAAGCCCCGGCAGCGGTACCCGCGACCGCTGAGGCTACACAGCCTGCGGTGGTCTTGCCTGGCGACAGCCTTGGAAACGGATGGGACTTGCCCAAGAGGTTGCCGAAGTAGTAGCCCGCGATGTCGCCGATCTTGGCGAGCCCAACGAAGGCCGCCAGGGCCCCCGCGCCGCCCGCGAGGCGGAGCGGGTACAAAAACACGAGGGGCAGGCCGATGAGCGGCACGATGAGAAGGTTCGGAAGATGCACCCTCCGAGTCCCTGCGTCACCGGCCGACTTCGAGCCGAGGATTCCCCACGGAGCGGCGAACAGCAAGCCGGCGCCAGCGGCGATGATCGCAACCCAAACAAGGTCCCTGGGACCGATAGCGGGACCACTTGCCCCGAACAGCGGATCCCCCATCATCGACCCCGCGCCCAGAACCGTCAGGCTGGCCCCTACTGCGCACATTCCGTGTCGAAACAGGCCCATGCGGTTCACCTCGAACACGCACCAGAGCGAGAGCACGATGGAGAGCCACCGGGTCAGCTCCGCGCCGAAGGACAAAGAGGACGCGTAAAGCAATCCGGCCACGGCCGCGGCAAGTGTCAGCCCCACGCGGGTCCTCTGCAGGACCTTCTCACGCCGGGTCATGGGGGCGCGAGACGAAGGCTGATCGTTCATGAAGCGTGGGGGCTCGGAAGCGCGCGGAGTCCAGCCACTCCAGAGTCGGAGACGGTATCGGTCCCAGGGCTGGAAGCCGGTAGACCGCCGAACTTGCGCTTGCGATCGGCAAACGCGCGAATGGCCTGATGAAGTTCACTGCGTTTGAACTCGGGCCAGCAGACATCGGTTACGAACAGCTCCGCATAGGATGCCTGCCAAAGCAGGAAATTCGAGAGACGCATCTCGCCGGCGGTCCGGATCACAAGGTCGGGATCCGGGGTCTCCGGGTCGTACAGGTAGGAGCGCAACGTCTCTTCATTGACGTCGTCCGGATTCACCTTTCCCGCTGCAATATCCCTGCCGAGGCCGCGCGCGGCGTCTGCGATTTCGGTCCGGCCGCCGTAGGAGAGGGCCAGGCGCAGGACCATGCCCCCGTTGTTTTCCGTCAGGCGTCGCGTGTCCTCAAGGGCGCGCTGGGCAAAGCCCGGCAGGTCCTCCAGGCGCCCGATCGCGGACAGGCGAATGCCGTTGTCCATGAGCGTGCGCCGCTCCCGGCGAAGGTACAGCCGCAGGAGGCGCATCAGCGTGGTGACCTCGAAGTCGGGGCGCTTCCAGTTCTCGCGGGAGAACGCGTACAGCGTCAGGCTCTTGACCCCAAGCTCCGCCGCAGCCGTCGTGATCTCCCGGACGCTGCCCGTGCCCTCTTTGTGGCCGCGCACACGCATCCATCCGCGGGCCTCCGCCCAACGCCCATTGCCATCCATGATGATGGCAATGTGCTCCGGGAAAGGACCGGGGAGCGACGCGCGGAAGGCGCGTGCCGCTTCGGTCAATTCAGGGTGGCTCGGGCGGGCTTCGGTCACCCCGTCGCCCCCACGGTTTCGGCACCCCAGCCCGGCTCAAAAATCTCACCGCGCTTGATGATGGCGTCGCGCTCGGCGCCCACGGACACCATCACGATAGGAACGCCCACGAGCTCCTCGACACGATCCACGTAGGCGCGCGCCGTCTCGGGGAGCTGGTCGAAGTCGCGGATGCCCGAGATGTCCTCGGTCCAGCCGGGGATGGTTTCGGTCTCCATCTCGAGGCCATTGATGTCGGCGAGGTGTGCCGGGTAAGCGTCGAAACGCTGGTCCCCGAGACGATAGCCAACGACCACGTTCAAATCCCCCAAGCCGGCCAGGACGTCGAGCTTGGTCATGATCCAACCCGTCGCGCCGGAGATCTCGAGGCCATAGCGCACTTGGACGGCGTCGAAATGGCCAGCGCGGCGCGGACGGCCGGTGGTGGTGCCATATTCGTGCCCTGCTGCACGCAATCGCTCGGCCTCGTCGCCGTGGATCTCGCTCGGGAAAGGGCCTTCGCCCACCCGCGTGCAGTAGGCCTTCGCGATGCCAATCGAGCGACCGATCATCTGGGGGGGCACGCCCGCGCCAGAGGGGATTCCACCGGGCCCGGTGTTGGACGACGTGACGAACGGGTAGGTCCCGTGGTCGATGTCGAGCATGATGCCCTGGGCCCCTTCGAAGAGGATGCGCTTGCCCGCGCGCTCGGCGGCACGCAGCTCAGCGCCCGTGTCCGCGACGTACGGGGCGAGGCGCTTCCCAAGAGCGCTGTAGCGATCCACGAGTTCGTCCACCGGCAGCGGGGGCTCCTCATGAATGCGGGCGATGACCGCGTTCTTCTCGGCGAGATTGGCACGCAGACGGTCCGCGCAATGGTCGGGGTCCAGAAGGTCCGCCATACGCAAGCCCGTTCGCGCAGCCTTGTCCCCGTAAGCGGGGCCGATACCGCGGCCGGTCGTGCCGATCCGGCCAGCGCCTTTCCAGCGCTCGCTCAGGGCGTCAATGCGCTTGTGCTGCTCGAAGATCACGTGGGCATTCGCCGCAACGCGCAACCGATCGGGGCCGACGTGGACCCCGCGCTCTTTGAGGCCGTCGAGTTCGCCTAGGAGCGCCACCGGATCGATGGCGACACCAGCGGCGATCATGTTGACCTTACCCTCGTGGAGGATGCCGGACGGAATGAGGTGCAAGACCCATTTCTCCCCGTCCACGACGACCGTGTGGCCCGCGTTGGCTCCGCCCTGGTAACGAACGACGATGTCGACCCGATCGCTGAGCAGATCGATGATCTTCCCCTTTCCCTCGTCACCCCATTGGGCTCCGAAGACGCTGAGTGAAGGCATGGGGCTTGAGTATGTGGTGGCCGCTAGGGCGCTTGGTGGTGGATAGGACGCGGCGAACCGCAGGACGCGCAGATGATAGCGCATCGACCGTGCGGCACGAACCACCCCGCGGGGGATCAGTCCGGGGTCGAGCCGAATCCCCCGCCTCCGGGGGTGCGGATCTCGATCTCCGAGCCCGCAGCGAGGTCCAGCGCCGCCTTGGGGTTCAGGGCACGCTGCTCTTCGCCGCTGGGCTGGACACATGCCTCCCCCATCGTCCCCATGCCGCCGCCCGACAGCCCGTACGGCCC
>CAJXRJ010000524.1 GCA_913058555.1 uncultured bacterium | reverse complement strand
GGGGAGGATGAGGCCATTCTCTGGCCGCAGCGGCCAGCCTCCGATCTAGTGGCGCTTCTCGAGTTTGACGCCGCGGACGTGCTCACCGTTTTGGATCTGGACGGTCTGGGGCGCCCACTCTGCGCTTCGCATCCCGCCGGGCTCAAGGGCGTGAACCTCGTACTGCCCGTCCGGCAGGAAGGGGATCTTGAACGTGCCGTTCGGGTCCATGAGCGACTCGCGGAAGGGAGGATCGGAAGGGGCGTCGCCGGGTCGACTTACGGCGACCCTATAGAAGGCGGCGGACCCTGTGCCGCGGACTGGCATCCCCTCGATGACCCCCGATGGCAGGATGAGGGTTGGCGCGTCGTTGGGCCCCGCGGAGATCTGGATGGAGCACTCGACCACCGGCTCGAAGGGCGCGCCGCCTGCCCCAAGGGTGGCGGGGCCAAGGGTCATGCAATGGAGTACGAATCGGCCTTCTGCATCCGTCATGCCGAGGGCCGCCACTCCCAGGGGATCGGAGACCCACACTTTGATTCCTGGGATGGGTTGGCCGTTCGACGTCACCTGCCCGGTCACAATCGAAGCGCTCGAGGCGGGCTGTCCAAAGCGGACTTCGGTCACTTGTCCAGCTTCGACCACGACCCGTTCGCGGAAGCATCGCACCGAATCAGCGCTGAGCCGTTCCTCCCAGACCGCCACATAGGTTCCGGGGACGAGTGGGCCGTGGGCACCGGCCCAGTCCCTATCGTCCTTGATGATGCTGAAGGATGCCAGCTCGCCCCCTGGATGCCGGATCAGCGTATCGGCCTGGGGGATCGCTTCTCCCTCGGCGTTGGTGGGTTCGACGCGCACGGCGCCGAGGCCTTTTGCGACGAGCTCGACGTCGCCAATGGGCAGGCCCTCTTCCAGCACGACTTGGACAGCGCGCTCCATCGAGAAGCGAGACGGTTGGACGCGTATCCAATAGGTTCCACGGTCGAGGTCATTGAAGACATACCGGCCTTCGTGATCTGTCTTCGCGGCGGCGTATCGACGGAGAGAGTCTTTCCCAAAGCGTCGACTGAGCTGGACTTCGACGTCGACGAGTGGGGCGCCGCTCGGCAGCCTCACGATTCCGCCTAGCTTGAACGAGGGGCCGAACCAGAGGGCCAAGTCGATGGGCTCCGTGCGGACCTCGAAGGGGATGGCTTCCGAGATGCGGAGCCTTGGGGAGTCCTCCGTCTCGAGGCGGTGGCCCATTCTCTCGATGGTTGCGATCGCCCCGTAGGAACCGGGGGGGAGCTGCGTCCCGTGGAACTCGCTCCTCTGTGGGAAGAGTGGGTCGTTGGGAATGGAAAGGGAGCGCTGCGCGTCGGCTGTGCCGTTCAAGAGTTGCTGGATTGCACCGTCCCGCGCGCCCTCGGCGTAGATCCAAACCGCGGGCCTTTGGGATCGAATCCATGACTCACCGTCGATCAATCGGCCGTGAATCGCCGGGACGCGGCGGAGCTCGAGGGCCAGTCTCTTTCCGCTATCGATCACGCCGGCGGGGGCCTCCGCGGAGACGGCCCAAGTGGATTCGTTAGGGTGGTCCGTCGCGTCCACCAGACCCGTCTCTTGGGGCTCGACATCGAAGAATGGCGCGACAAGACCGAGCGTCTTGGAAGCTTGTCCGTGTCGAGCCAGGCCAACGGCTTGGAGGGAATGGCCCTGTCGCGTGAGCGTGTCGAAGGTCGCAATCCCCTTATCGTTGGTGCGGGCGGTCCTGGGCGCGGTTGCATCATGGGGCGTCATCGTCACGCGGAGCCCTACGGCCGGACTTCCACCCGGGGTGGTGATCTGCACGTCGAGCTTCCGGGCCCGACTGAGTACGACGTCGAGTGGACTTGCGCTCTCCATCAACGCGGCAAGGGCTTCCTGGTCGTGCGTGCAGTCCACAAATCCACTGGCATCGGCCCTGAAGTAGCGCAGGTCCTTCGGAAGGGCCTGGAAGAGGAAGTACCCATCGTCGCCAGACCTGCGCATCGCGGACGACCGTCCGCTGACGGCGACCCGCACGCCCTCGATGGGGGCGCCCGTCTCGTCGCGCACGTAACCCTCAAGGAGCTGTCCGCGCTCCATTGGCACCGGGATCGTGATCCTCTTCCCGGCGGTGGGGCGGAAGCCAGGCCAGGACTGAATTCTGAACGGCGCGAGGGGTTGATGGCTCGAGTCCCCCGATATGTGGGGGGCATACCAGTTGAGAGGATTCAAGCCCCGCAGAACGACACGGCCGTCCGTGCCTACTCTTCCACGGACGATCGCCGGTGGTGAGTGGACGTATTGGAGGATGTCGCGTACGTCCGTCGCCGGCGGCTGGGGTGGCGTCCCATGCAGCGTGAGAGTGTCCCCCTCAAGGGAGGCGATCTCGTTGGCGGAAGCGATCTCGTCGAGGTCGCACTCAAGGGTCACGTGGGCTCCCACGGAGACCGGCAACACCACTGGGTTCGTTCCAGGGTCGCGTCCTCCATGGGCTCTGAATTCCATGACGTCGCCGTAGGCGTAGTCGCCTTCCACGCGCAGCCGGATCGAGGTGACGCCCGTCGGGCGCGGCGCTTTGAAAGATCCGTCGGCGGCGGGGGTGACACGGGCGACCTCTTGCCATATGCGCGAGTCGTCGATCGTCGCGAAGATGAGCTGGAGGTGGGTGAACTCTCCCTCCGGGGGGGACCAAGCTTCCACGACGATCTCCAGGGATTCGTCGCTGGGTAACGGGCTCTCTGGAACCACACGCCCCCGCAGGGGACGGCCCCGATCGAATCCGCGCCTGGGCAACGGGTTCCCGGGGGAGCGCTCCTGCGCGCTGGCTTCTGCCTCGGTGCGGCGCGGCTTCGTCGCGGCGGCTGCCGCTTGAGTCCACCACAAGACTCCGCAACCAAGGACGCTAAGAATGGCCCAGTGAAGTGCGGTCAGGGGGCGCGAGCGAACTGTCGGGGATGGCATGGATGGTGTTGGCGAGTCAAGGACAGCGGACGTCACGCCGCTCCGCCTACCCTGGGAGCCCCATGGAGTCACCGATTCGAATCAATCGGCCTGCCACAGATGCCGAATCATCCGCAGGTGGCGCTCAACAGTGGGGAGGGATCGACCCGTGCGCTCGGCGATCTCCGCGTTGGAGTAACCCTCAAGCCGGAGCATGGCGATGTCCCGGAGCTTTGGGTCGAGCCGCGCCACCATCTCTTCGCCCGTGGCGCAGAGAGTCTTCACATAGCCGTCGTCGATGAGGCCCTCGAGCTGGGCGTGATCGTCCAGCTGCTCGGGACTCGCGTCGGCCCAGGTCATGGGCTCGCCGATACGGGAGGCGCGGCGCCTGGCGTCGATGGACTTTCGCACGGTGATCATGGCCAGGACGTCCCAAAGGTCGCCACGGTCCTGAAGCTGCCGGAAGCGATCGGCCTTGGCACCGGCACACAGCGCGTGAATGGCGCTCAACGCGATGTCCTCTGCGTCGGTGACCACGCGGGGAGTGCTGCCGAGGCGCTGATCGGCGAGACCGCAGACCCTCGCGAAGAACCTCTCCCAGATCCGTGCCGCCGCGTCTTCATCGCCGCCCTTGATGCCCTGAATCCATTGGGTGACCGAGTGATCGCGCCTCATCGTTTCAGCGCCTCGCCGAGGAACTGGGCGGTCCTCAGGGTGCCATCCTTTTCCCCTGCAAGCGCGAAGGAAGCATCCCAGAGATGAACGACCCCATGGGTGTCCACGGCGGCCAGCTGATCCCCGCCGGGGCTCCAGCTCACGCGCATGAGCGCCATGGGGCAGGCCAGGGTAAGGACCTCCCCGGCGCTTGGGTCCACCACGCGCACGGTCTTGTCTTCGCTGCAGGTCGCGATGCGGGCCCCGTCGGGGCTCCAGGATGCGTGGTAGATCTTGCCAGTATGCTCCTGAAAGACCGACGTGCAGGTCAGGTCGGGGAATCCGAGGATCAAGAGTCTGGAACCTTGGGCGACCGCAAGGGACCGGCCTGTGGGGTCCATGAACGGAACTGGGTAGTCGTGTCCAGTGACGGCAAAGTGCTCTGGGTCGATCGCTTCGGAAACCTGCCCCGTCTCGACATCGATCAGCTCGACCCCCGTCCAGAACGGCACGGCGAAATGTCGCCCATCACTGCTCATTTCAAGGGTCACCGGTGCGCGTGCGCAGGGCGTTGACTTGACCGAGAGGTGGTCGGGGAATCCCGAGATGACGTAGATCGCCATGTCGCCGCGTGCGTAAAGCTGCGCGCCGTCAGGACTCCAGCTCCAATCCTGCGGGCGCTCATGGGACTTCGGGATTTGAATGGAGTCGCGCAGATCGTCTGTGAGCAGTTCACGCCCGCTCAGCGTGTCCTTGATCGATGGCTTGCCATCCACCGTGCTTTGAAGGAACCGCCCGTCCGGGCTCCAGTGGGGATAACATGTCCCCTCGGTGACCTCCCACGTGGGGGAACTCTCCTCCGTGCGGCACAACGCGCTTGCCATGGGGGACGAGACGGCGAGCGTCCCGTCGCTCGGGTGCCAGGAGAGGTCGAGCTGCTTGATACGGTGCTTGATCCCAAAGGGCAGCATCTGTCGATAGCCGGGGGGCCGTCCCACTTCCCAGAAGCGAATGTCCCCGCCCCTCGAAGTGGAGATGGCGCCGGCCTGGGTCCCGTCAAAGGTGGCTTCAAGGACGTCGCCCTCGTGGCCCAAGAATGTGCGGGCGAGGGACCCGGTGTCAGCATCCCAGATCTTGACGGATGCGTCGTAGGCACAGGAGATCAACTGCGTCCCGTCTGGGCTCCAGCGGACACGGTTGATCGTGGACGCGTGGGCCGCTGGGATCGTGAGGAGGAGCTTGCTGGTTGTGATGTCCCAAACATGAATCCTGTCGCTTCGGTCCGCGGTGACAAAGCGCGTCCCACTTGGATCGAATTCACCTGCACCCGTGAAGTCTGGCCCCCGGAAGACGGACATTGTCTCGCCAGTACCGGCGTCTGCGACGCAGATAGCTCGGGTGTCGAGCATGAAGAGGAGCATGGCTCCGGACGGGCTCACGTCGACGAACGTCGGGGACGCATCGCTCCTTAGCACCGGTCCAAGGCCGCCCGTAGCGAACGACCAGTATCGAAGACCATCTTTGAAGAGGGCGACCCGCTCCCCGTCTGGGTGCCAAGAAACACGGCCGCCTACAGCTCCTTCGCAGCTGGCAAGTCTCTCGCCCGTGATCGCATCGAAGACGCGGACCGATCCGATTCCGGACGCTACGACCTCTCGGCCACTGGGGCTAAACCGCGCGCAGGTCGGGTGAGACCCCGTCCCCAGGGTCGACACCTGCTTTCGCGTCTCAAGGTCCCAGATACGAACGCCGGAGCGAGCCCCCGCAGCCAGAAGGTCTCCCGCCCCATTCACGTCCACCGTGCTCCCCGCGAAGTCTGTATCCCAAAGGACCCCGTCGTCTCCACCTGTCTCTTATACACATCTCCGAGCCACGAGACTAGGCATGATCTCGTATGCCG
>CAJXRJ010000523.1 GCA_913058555.1 uncultured bacterium | reverse complement strand
TCTACACACTGCATATCGTCGGCAGCGTCAGATGTGTATAAGAGACAGGTAGAGCTCTTCCGCGGTGAGCACCGCCACGCGTTCCCACGAGAAGAAGTTGGCGACCATCCAGGCCGCGTTCTGGCCGCGTTGGCTGAGCACGCCGGTGTCGTACTCTCGCTCGAGCGCCATGAGCGCCGTGGCGATGGCTTCGGGCGTGACGTCCGGGACGACGGCACCGGCGCTCGCTTGGCGAACGTTCTGGTCCAGGTTGGTGCCGGGGCTGACCAGGAGCGGAAGCCCCAGGGCGCCGGCCTCGAGGACGGCGGTGGGCATGCCCTCATGGCGCGACGGATGCACAAAGGCGTTGGACTGCGCGAGTCGTTGGAGCTTCTCCTCGCCGAAGAGGGCGCCGAAGAAGGTGACTCGTCGGCTGATCCCGAGGTCCTCAGCTTGGGCTTCGAGTGCCTTCCGGTCGGCGCCATCGCCCACGATCCAGAGGATGCCTTTGCCCCGTGCGGCGTTGTAGCGGGCGAAGCCTGCGATGAGGGCGTCGAGTCCCTTCGTGTGGGCGGAGAGCCGGCCGCAGTACGAGAAAATCGGACGCTTGGTCCCGGCTTCGACGGGGGCAGGCTCCACTGGGGGGAGGCTCACCTGGCCGTTCGGAATCGCCTGCAGGCGTTCCATCCCGCAGATGTGCTCCATGTCCAGGAGTTCACGTCCGCTGAGTGCTTGCACTGCCCGTGCGCCGCGCAGCATGCGCTTCTCCGAGAGCCAAATCCAAAGGGCCTTGGCGCGCCTGCGCTTCTTGAGGGCGTGCTTCAAGAAGGCCCCATGGGGCGTGACCACGTAGGGCACCCCGCGGCTCGCGAGCCGTTTGGCCACGGCGCACAGCTCCGGCAGGAAGGCGCCATGGAGGTGAACCACGGCGGTGGTATCGATGCTGTCGATGGCCTCGATCAGATCGTTGGCTAGACGGAAGCGGTTCCAGTGGGCTTGGAAGAGCCGCTTCGCGTACGTCCGCGGCGGCGACTCGGCGTCAGGGGTGGGCGTGATGCCCCAGAACTCCACCGACAGACCCATGGCCACTTGAGTACTGGCTAGCTGATGGACGACCTGGTTGATGCCGTTCTGGCGCTCCGGGTTGGCCTTGCCAAGGCTGACGTGAATCACGTGGGCGCGGGACACGGGCAAGCAGAATGCACGCTTGACCGACTGGGACCAGGCCCGATCGAATTCGTTCTTGAAGCGTGCGGGGAGGAACGACGCGGTATGGGCGGCGCGTGCGCCTTCTTCCATCGTTCGGCGCCGTTGGGGGTCGCCGCTGAGGGCGCCGATGCACCAGCTCAGGCGCTCTACATCCCCCGGATCGAAGAGGAGACCGTGGGAACTGGAACCCTCGGATTCGTCGGAGCCAATGTGCTCGTCCGTGCCCGGGTGGGCGGCGGCGACAACGGGCTTGCCCGCGGCCATGGCCTCGAGGGCCACCATTTGGATGGGGTCAGGCTCCAGGGACGGAACACAAACGATGTCCGCCGCGGCGTACACGGAGGCCACGTCCGGCTGGAAGGGGAGGCGGCTAATGATGCCCTTGAGTTGGGCGTCTTCTATCTCTGCCTGCAGCTGCTTCAGGAATCCCTGCTTGTTGGGGGCGGGGTCGCCCACAAACAGGAAACGCGTATCGGGGTGGGTGTAGCGCAGGCTCTTCGCCACCTCGATGATCATGCGGTGCCCTTTGGATGGTTCAAGGCGGGCGACCACCACGACGAGGGGAGAGTCGTCCTCAAGCCCGATCCTGGCGCGGAGTTCCTCGCGGGCACCGGGGGCTGCGGTGACCCTTTGAGCGTTCACGGCGCCCCGGACGATGCGGCACTTCTGCGCGATGGCAGGAACGTGCAACTCGAGGGCTCTCTTGGCGGCTGCGGAGCTACACACCACAGAGTCCGTGAGCGAGTGGATGAAGCGCGCAGTGATCCGGCCACGGAGTCCCTTCTTGGGGAGCGTGCGGTGGATATGCCAGATGTGGCGCCCACCCGCCAGGAAGCGCGCGGCAACGGCGCCCCCCACGACGGAGGTCGTGTGCGTGTGCACGACGGCGGGGCGGTGACGGCGGAGCAGTCGCCACAGAAAGAACGCGCTCATGGGGAGCCGGCTGAGAAAGCTAAGGACGCGCGTGGGGCCGAAGCCTTGGCCGACCACTCCGAGGGCGCCCACCTCGATCTCCGCGCCAAGGGCTTCCAGCTCGCCGATCAGGGGACCGCGGCGCGGCAGAGCGACGACGGGCTTCCAGCGGGCTGTATCGACGGCGGCGACCAGCTGAAGGAGCGTTCGATCCGCGCTGCGGCGCTCGGCGCTTGGGTGCAGGAACAGCACCACCTCTTGGGGTCTGGATTCTGTCATGAGACAAGACTCTCGGTGGAGGGCCTGGGAAACGTCGCGGCCCTGATCCTTCGCACCGGCTGCACGGCAGGGGAAGATTCAGGTGACGGCGCCCGGTGGGGGAGCGGTTGGGTCGTCCACGCGTAGAGCGCGTAGTGAAAGAGCATCGCGACGTTCGGATAGCCGATGACCCCAAAGCTCGTGATGCTCAGCGCGCCAAGGGTGCACTGGATGGCGAACACGAAGGTCCATGTAGGGCGATCCTCCAGGGGGCCGCCAAGGACGCGGCGAGCGCTGCAAACGATGGGCAAGCCCACGATCAGCAGCACGCAAAGCAGGCCCGGGAAACCCGTGGAGACGAGGGCGAACAGGTAGGTGCTGTGGGCGTTGTTCCACTGGTGCCCCGCGTGCTCGAAACCACCGGCAGAGCTCAGGTTCAAGTAACCCGCGCCGAGCCATGGGGCCTTCGGGACCTGAAGCTGGAGCAGATCGGCCCAGAGCCCTGTGCGGCCCGTTCCACTGGCTACGTCGGAGGCGCTGGCTCCCCGCAGGAACCAGCTTTGGATTTCGGGTGCCATGGCGATGAGGCATACCCCGAGCACCGCCGCGAAGGCCGCGAATCCGAGGCGCCGCCGGCCGGATTCCTGTGCGGATTGCAGGGCGTGGGGCCAGGGGAACCACATCACGGCGGCCCCAAGGGCGGCGGTCAATGTGGCCGTCCGCGAGCGAGCGTGGAACATGACGAATGCCCCCGCCGCAAGGGCCAAAAGCGCAAGGGCTGTCTCGTACGTGGTGCGGGCGCGGCCCGTCCCTTTGAGGACAAAGAGGCCCCAGAGCGCCACGACGGTTGCTGCAAACCCGAGGACATTCGAGTTCATGAACTTGTGCCCCATGCGGCGGATGCCGGAGGAGCTCTCGTGGAACGCGATCTCTGGGTGCAGGAACGCGAAGGCGATGGTCACGCCGACGAGGGGCAGGACCGCGAGGGCATGCCATCGCATGACGGTCGGACCGTCGGTATCTCTTCCGGCTTCGACGTAGAGCACCACGCCTGTGACGAAGAAGGCGAGGAGTTCGCCGAGCCTGAAGAACGCCACCCAGGGGTCGTTGGCTCTCGGGAGGCCGATCAGGGCCCAGAGAAACAAGGCGAGGACGGGCAGGCACGCGGGACGCAGAACGACATCGAGAACCGCCCTCGATCTGCGCAGGGCCAAGACGGCGATGCCACCCATACTCAGCGCACGCATCGAGAGCTTCCACGCGACGTTGTCGCCGCCATCTATGCCCGACATCGAGACCAAGCCGCCAGCGCTCGGGTCGAGGGTCATAAATGGCAGAAACGCCAGGTACAGCAGTGCGTACGCTGGCGACTTCGCGCGGGAGAGACCAAAGGCGATGGCCGCGGCCGCGAGAGCGAGGAGAATGCCCTGCATCATGCTGCGGTCCTTGCTCCATGGCCGTTGTTGGCGGCTTTGGTCCACTCGGGCAACTGGCGGGCACGGAGCAATCCGGTCAGTCTGCGGCACATTACGAGGCGTGCCCGTCGAAGCCAAGCGGCCTGGGCGAATGGCGCAGGCCTGAGCCGCTCCATCACTTCGGCGCTCGTGCCCTCGTGGAGCACGTAGATGGCGACGAGCCGCAGTACGTCCTCGCGCCCTAGCCCGAGGTCGTGAATGATCTCCGCGCCAGGCCCGCTGAAGAGCGCTCCGAGTTCATCGAAGACGCGTTCTCCAGGGTGGTGTTTGATGAGGACCCCAGTCTGAACATGGAAATGGATCAGGTCCGCCAGGGCAGGGCTAAGCTCGGAGAAGTACTCCCAATCGAAAGCCCGCAAAGCGCCGCGTCGTTGAACGGTGTTCCACGGGGTGAAGTCCCCGTGGGCCAAGGTCGTGGGGACCTCTGAGCCGTCGATGGAATCTTCGAGGGCGGCGCGTAGCTCCGAATAGTCTTGGTGCCAGTCCGGGTCGAACGTCGGGTCCAGATTGTCGAGGTGGCGAACGGAGTCCGCGAAGAACGCAAGGCGCTCCAGGGCACATTCACTGCGCTCTAGCCGACTGAGTTCGAGCAAGAAGGAGCCGTGACTCGGACTGATGCCGTCCCCTGCGCGGCTGCCCTGCAGAACCTCTTGGGCGAGCCAGCGACGGCCAGCGCGGGTGCCTTCGGCGATCAGTTTCGGTGCCCGGTCCGGCAGAAGTTCCGCCATGCGAACCAAGGCGTGCCCTTCGCGCTCGACGGCGGCGTCGCTGCGCTCAGAGAATCCAATCTTCAGGATCGCCCGGGCGGTTCCGCGGCGGTCCAACGCGCGGACGATGACCTTCTGATTCCGGTCGGGAACGCCCGCGGCGACCGCGATGGAGCCCGCCACTGGGAGCACGGGAAGGTCATCCGCTTCGTCGCGGCTTGCACCCTTCGTCCAGATGGCGATCTCCGGTTGTCCGAGGCGTAGGCCGACGCCAAAGGGCGACGCCGCGCGCAGGAGCGCCCAGAGGGCGCGTCCCCGGGCGCGGCCGCTCGGAAGGAGTGCCATGCCTCCCCGGAACGCGCTGCCATGGGATGTGGGAAGGAGCGTGAACGCGCCGCCCGTGCCCGGATAGACGACGAAGCGTTCAGCGAAGCCCCCGGCGCCGAGGCCCTCTTCGAGCAGGCTGAAGCTCGGGCGCGAGCCCACTGAGGCGGTGGATTGGACGACGAGTCGACCTCCGTCGGGCAGGCTCTCCCACGCCCGGCGCACCTGGCGCGCCGCGTTGGGTTCATTCGCATCCACGAAGTACTTCGGGGCCACGCCGCCGCGCAACACCGGATACCACGAGTCGATTCCGTAGGCGATAGGATCGCTCATGCGGCCCTCCTCGCGTCAGGGAATAGCGGGGCGAACGACTGCTCCTTGGGATCGTCGTCGGCTCCCAAAGGAGCGCCGCGGAAGATGGCCGCGTGGGCTGCGGCGATGGACTTCTCGAGAGCGCCGTCCGTGTTGATGACGAAGGCGCGCTCTGTCTCCGAAGCGTAGGCTTCGTAAGCGTTGAGCTGACGCAGGGTCTCGCGGGCACTCATCTCTTGCTTGCGGCCGCGGACGGTTCGCATCGCAGCGGTGGTGACGAGCACGGCGGCCGGGCTGTCTCTTAT
>CAJXRJ010000522.1 GCA_913058555.1 uncultured bacterium | reverse complement strand
AGGACTTCGTCTCCGGAGATCTTGGCGTCGATGCGCGGATTGCCTTGGCCCAGGAGGACGCTGCCCTCGAAGCGCACCGGGCTCGCCCCGATCTCAAGGGAGCCGCGGGTCACGCGGATCTGATCCTGCTCGATGACGATCCCGATGTTCGCGTTTTCGAGGGGCGGGGCTCCGCGGAAGCGTGCCCCCGCCTCCGCGATGTCCACTTCGCCAGTGACTTGAGGGCTCGCCAGCGACCCGGCAATTCGCATCTCACCGCTGATCTGTCCGCTGGTTTCGCGCAGGTCAGGGATGAGCACGTTGAGCTCCTCGAGTCCCTCGGAGGCGAGGGTGGCCCGTCCCGTGAGGGCAGCATCGAGCAGCTCGTTCACCCAGGTTCCCGGGGCTTGGCTGAGGGCGCTCAGGTCGAGGCCTGTCGCGATGCTTCCACCCACGTCGAGGCGCAGGCAGTCGACGAGCTCCAACGTGCCGCTTTCCACGGTCACTTCATCGCCAACGCTCAAGTGCGTGTCGAATCGAACCGGGCGCGGCAGGAGGCCCTTGCCGGATTTGGGGGTCTTGGGGACCGCGCTTCGAATCCACTCGATCCCCTCGGCGGCGAGGCTCACCGTTCCGGCGGGTCGGCCCCAGGTGCCGCGAAGGTCGAGGGTACCGTTGAGGCTACCGCGGGCGCACTCTGCCATTCGCTTGGGATCCCTCCCCAGGGCCAGGGCGGCGAGGGGGGAGCGGAGCCACGACTCTTCGACACCGAAGGAGCCGGCGATCTGGAGAGCGCCTTGGGGATTCAGTGCGAAGCTCCCGCCGGCCGCGGCCGCGGGGCCCTTGAGGTCAGCTTTCGCCGTGAGGTCCACGTGTGCGCCGGGCATGTTCCACTCGAACTCCTGGAGGTCGAGCGTATCTCCGTCCCATTGGCCGCGAATCCTGCCGCGGACGGCGCTTGCGCCAACGGTGTCGGTGGGCGCTGAGGGCGTATCCAGCAGGGCCGAGGGGTCCACCGAGATGGTCAGGTCGGCGTCGGCGCGAAGCGGGGAGGATGAATACTCAAACGTCCCATCCAGGGTCCCGGGATCCACGGGGGTTCCGAACCATTCGGACAGCTTGTTCCTCAGGAACGGGCCCGGTTGCAGTCCTTCCATGGACACCTCGACGCGGGGAGCGGCGGCGCCTCCGCCCTCGAAGTCGAGGTCCAACGCGCCCGCGCTTCCCGCGAGCTTGAGGCCGCTGATGCGGACCGTGCTGTCTTCGATGCCCACTCGCGCGGGCTGTTCAAGGGCGAGCCGAGCGTCGCCGGCGGAGAGCTCCAGGCGCTCCAGCATGACGTCGAGGTCCGCGCCCGCGAGGGGAAGAACGACGCGTCCACCCAGGGCGACGGTGCCGTATTCCGTGTCCGTTCGGCCTTGGTCCAGGATCAACGTGCCCTCCTCCAGGGTCCCCCTGGCCTGGAACCGCCTTAGTTCCGTTTGCCCAGCGACCATTCCGTCGGCGCGGACGGAGAAGCGTCCGCTAGGCCGGTCCAAGGGGCCGCTGAAAAGCATGGATGCATCCACACCTCGGGCCCACCTCAAACCAGGGGCGAGCGTGCTCGGCCGTTCCACGCGCACGCCGATTTGAACGTTGACGAGTTCGCGTGTGTCGATCAGATACGACCCGCTGCCGTCGAGCAGGGTGCCCTGGGTGGTTTGGGCGCGGAGCTGATTGAATGTGAGCGCGCCCCGGTCGACGTCCAGTCGTGCGTTGACGGAGCCGAGGACCACATCTTCGATCACGACGTTCTCTCCGGTCACTCGGATGGCCCCGGTCGCGATCTGCCCGGGGGCTTCCAATAGATCGAAGGTTCCCCTCGCGCTGCCGGACCAGGTCTTCGGGTCGTCGTCCGCTGGACCGACGAAAGCGGAGACAACGCGTCTCGTGGCACCAAGATCCGGCAGCTCGAAGCCGACACGTCCTCCTGCGACCGTCGAGGCCCCGGACCCTGAAACCGTGACGCCGTCGATCGTAAGCCGGTTGGGGCCTGCCTCGACCGAGCCGCCTGCGAGGGTCAGGCGCTCCGGGGACCACTTTCCCTTGAGCGAACGGACGGCGATGTCGACGCCCCGCGCGACGCCACTGGGCACGTCGAGTTCCAGCGCGATGGACTCCGCGCCGCTCTCTTCTTTCAGCCGGTGCACGCTGCCCTCGATGGCCCCCGACCAATGGATGGACTGCGCGAAGAGGGAGACGGCCCATGGTTCCTCCGCGGCGCCGCGCCCCGCGAGGGCGAAGTCGCCGATGTGAAAGGTCTCGGCCCCCGTGCGGACGGTGAGCTCGCCCTCTTCGATTTGAATCCAGGGGAGCCCCTCGGGCAGACCGCGGCTCGCTCCCCCGGGTGTGGAGGGCACGGTGGTATCCACCGTCGCGTGGGGGGCCTTGATTTCGACCCGAGTGATCGCCGCAAGGTCGCCATTCCAAGTGGCGCGCAGGAGGGAGCCTTGGACTTGCACAGAGTCGGCTTGGAGGGAGCGAAGGGGCTGGCTCACTTGGAGGGCGGCCACGCGTAGGCCCTCGACTTTGAGCCCGTGGCGCCAATCCCCTTCGATGTCGCGGACGCTCACCTCGTAGGGGCCCAGGGATCGAGTGATCCTCGGCAGGAAGCGCACGAGGAGCGGATGCAGGGTGCGTTCCCTCGTGAGGTACAGCCCCCCGACGACCACCGCTCCGAGGCACGCGAGTGCGGCGAAACGTCGCGACCAGCGCGCCAGGAATCCCCGGCGTGCCTTGGGCTTCGACCCTCCCGCCTGCCCGTTCCCCCTCGCAGCGTCGTTCACCCCAGGGACTCTAAGGCACTGGCCCCGGCGAATGTCATGGGCTCCCGCGAAGCCCGGATCTTGCGCCACGGAATAGGACATCGCATCGATGGCGGCACCATGGGTCGGCGCCCCAACGATCGGGGGCTTTGGCGCGAGATGGCCCCCAATATCCCCTGGGGCGAGGAAATCTTCCTAGCAAAGGGTCAGACGATCGCATGGGAGGTGGTTTCTCCTCAGGTCGGAGGGAGGGGCGGACGAGAGTCCTTGGAAGAGACACACCCTCTCTTGCCCCATGCCTGAAGCACCTAACCCCAACGACCGCCCTGGCACAGATGCCAGCAGCGGGTCTAGTCCCGGGGCGGAGCCAACGGGCACACCCTCGGCGGCCAGCGGAGGAACGGCCTCGGCTCAGCGCCGCCTGCAGCAAGCCATCGGGCAGATTGTCCGGACCGGTGCCATCGAGATCGACGTGGTCTCGGGTGCGCTTTCCTGGACCGAGGGGCTCCCCAGCGTCCTGGGCATCAACCTGGAATGGGCGGCGCGCATCCAGGATGCCATGCCGGCGCTCCCCGCTGGCACCCGCCGCCAGCTGCTTCGGGCTTACGTGAAGCTCCGGGATCGCGGCGTCGAATTTGACGTAGAGACCATGCTGGAACCGCACGGCCGCGAGGTCCGGATGCTTCGATTCCGGTCCCGGGGATTCAGCGGCGAGGTCGGCGACCGTCGATTCGTCGTCGTGGTCCAGGACCGCGCGTCTGGATCGAACGGCCCGGAGGGGCGCACCCTTCAAATGCGCCGCTTCAGCCAGGCGATGCAGCTCGCCAATATCGGCACTTGGACCGTCGACCTGATCACCGACGAGCTCACGTGGTCGGACGAGACATTCCTGATTCACGACATGAAGCCTGGCCGCATGCCCACCGTGGAGGAGGCGATTGCCTTCTACCCGAAGGCGGCCGCCGAGGAGGTCAGCTCCGGCCTTGCGGGGCTGCTCTCGTGCGGTGAGCTCTACTCGAAAGAGCTTCCCCTGAAGACAGCCACGGGCAGGTCGATCTGGGTCAAGTCGGTGGGGGATGTGGATGTCAATGCCGAAGGGGTTCCCATCCGCCTCTTTGGGGTCATCCAGGACATCACCGACCAACGGAGTCGAGAGGAGGAGGTTCGCATGAACCAAGAACGCCTCCTGCATGCCCTCGACGGCGCGAAGGACGGCGTCTGGGACTGGAACCCAACCGCCAGCGCGGTGCACTTCTCGCCCCGGTGGAAGGGCATGCTCGGATACAAGGACGTCGATATCTCGGCGGACGTATCGGAGTGGACCTCGCGCATCCACCCGGACGATGCGGACAGGGTCGAGGAAGGCCTTGTGCGATGTGTTTCCGGAACGCAGGAGTCGTTCCGCTCCGAATACCGGATGAAGCACAGCGACGGCCAGTGGCGCTGGATTCTCGCCAGGGGCAAGGTGGTCGACCGCAGCACCGATGGCGCGGCGACCCGCGTCGTGGGAACGCACACGGACATCACGGAGCAAGTGGAACTCCGAGAAGAACTAGTGCGGGCACGTGAAGGCGCGGAATCTGCGGCGAAGGCCAAGTCAGAGTTCCTTGCGACCATGAGCCACGAGGTGCGAACGCCCCTCAACGGAATCCTCGGCATGGCGCAAATCCTGCTCGATTCCGATTTGGACACCGACCAAAAGCACCTCACGCGGACGATCTTTAACTCCGGTTCGTCCCTCTTGCACGTGCTCGACGATGTCCTCGACCTCTCGAAGCTCGAGGCAGGCAAAGTCAATCTCGTCAGCGTTCCTTTCGACCCCGTCTCGTGCGCCCGCGAGGTGGTCGATCTCATGCAGTTCGAGGCCCGCCGGTCCGAGGACGTCGCGGTCAAGCTCGAGGTGGGTCAGGGCGTCCCCGCCGGGATCAAAGGCGACCCCGATCGCCTGCGGCAAGTCCTCTTGAATCTCTCGTGCAACGCCGTGAAGTTCACGTCGGAGGGCTCCGTGGTCATCGCGATTCACTGCACCCGTGGCCCCGGTGGGACGCACATGCGATTCGCCGTGAGGGATACGGGCATCGGAATCGACACGGCACAGAGCGAACAGCTGTTTGATGCCTTCCGCCAAGCAGACTCGTCTTCGACGCGCCGGTTTGGCGGCACCGGACTCGGACTTGCCATCTGCAAGTCCCTCGTGCAGCTCATGGGGGGCACCATCGGCTGCACCGGCAAGCGTGGCGTCGGCGCGACGTTCTGGATCGACGTTCCCGTGGATGAATGCGACCCGGATACCGTTCACTCCGTTGACCAAGTGCCGTCGGCTCTTCCGCGGGGAGAGCGTTCGGGGACCGTTTCGACGCTCATGGACCCCGGGAACGAGGCCGAAAGCCCCGATCCCGCGCTGTCCGGCGCAAGCGCGAAAGAAGGTGCCGGCCAGGATCCCGTCAGCGCACTCCGCGTTCTTGTCGCGGAAGACACGCCCGTGAATCAGCTGGTGGCCAAGCGCATGCTGGGCCGGTTGGAGTGCGAGGTCGTTATCGCTGAGAACGGCGAACAGGCCCTGACCCTCGCCAAAGAGGAGTCCTTTGATCTGATCCTGATGGACATACAGATGCCGGTGATGAACGGCCGTGACGCGACGGCGGCACTTCTGTCTCTTATACACATCTGACGCTGCCGACGATATGCAGTGTGTAGAT
>CAJXRJ010000521.1 GCA_913058555.1 uncultured bacterium | reverse complement strand
GAGATCATGCCTAGTCTCGTGGGCTCGGAGATGTGTATAAGAGACAGCCCTGGATGTGAGGCTCTCGAACTGCTCCCGCAGGGTCTTCACGGGGATATCGAGCCGCGCCCCCAGGTCCACGATGGCGGCGTCGATCTCCACGGGCCTGGGGAGGAGCCGGATCAGCTGAAGGGCCCGGTCGACCTCAAGCGCCAGGGCTCGCCCTCCCTCGCTGCGCTTGGCCTCGACGCAGTCCGCGACGAACTCGAACCAGGAGATCCCTGTTTCCACCCGGCTCGAGAAGACAGCCGCGCCATCCTCCCCCATCAGCACGTCGGCCGGGTCCACGCCATCGGGCATCGGCACGACCTCCAGGGTCATGTCCAGGGGCAAGAGGCCCTCGAGCCCTCGCCAGGCCGCCCTTCGGCCAGCTTCGTCCCCGTCGAATACCAGGCTGACGCGCTTGGCGCCCGCCCGCCGCACGAGCCCCGCGTGCATCTCTGTGGTGGCTGTCCCAAGCACAGCCCCGACGTTCGCCTGGCCCGCCACGTGGGCCGCGATCACGTCGGTATAGCCCTCCACGAGGATCAGATGGCCGGTACGCCGCACCGTATCGATGGCCCGGTCGAGGGCGTAGATCAGGCGGCCCTTGTGGAAGTACTTCGTCTCGCTCGTGTTGACGTACTTGGGTCCGTCGTCGTCGCCCACGACCCGGCCCCCAAACGCCACTGTTTGCCCGCGCTCATCGCGAATCGGGATCATCAGCCGGCCCCGGAAGAACGAGTACACGTCGCTGTCGCGGGACGGCGCCCTGCCGCGGTCGTCGCCGCCCGAAACCCGCGCGAGCCCGGAAGAAAGGAGCGCTGGGATCTGGATCCTCTCCTTACGGGCCGCCTCGATGAGAGCCTGGCCGCCGCGGGGCGCCCAGCCGAGGCCGAAGGCCTCTGCCGCGTTCTCTCCGAAGCCCCGTGAGTTCAGGTACTCCCGGGCCACCTTGCCATCGGGCCGGCCAAGCTCGCGCCTGAAGAAGGCCTCCGCAAAGGCCAGGGCCGCAAGCCCAGGGTCATTGTCTCGTGTCTTCTTGGGACGTTGCTTCGGGAGGTCGACGCCGAACTGCGCGGCCAAGAGCGACAGGGCGTCCATGAATGTCATGTTCCCGCGCTCTTGCACGAATCGAATGACGTCCCCACCGGTCCGACAGGCCCCAAAGCAGTACCAGGTGCCCTGGGCAGGATCGATCTTGAAGGAGGGCGTGCGCTCCTCGTGAAAAGGGCAGCAGCCCCAGAGGGTGCGGCCCTTCGCCTTTAGATCGACGGTCTCCCCAACGATGGACTCGATGGGAGCACGCAGCTTGATCTCTTCGATCGCCGCCCGAAATTCGTGGTCAGAAGACAAGGAACCCAGGAGTGTAATCGGACGGACTTCAGGGCGCCTCGACTTCCCCGTGAAGGGCGCGAAGCTCATCCACGGAGAGGGTTTCCGCCCTTCCCTTGGGGTCCATGCCAAGGGCCGCGAGCGCATGGTCGGCTGCGCTACGCCCCACCATGTCGCCGAGCACCCGACGCACGCTCTGGCGGCGACGCTGGAGCAGCTCGCGGTAGAAGGCGATGCGTTTTCTACGGAGCTCGGCAGGCGCTAGCCCTTCCCGTAGGCGCGCGATGAAGACAGCGCTATCGACCTTAGGCCGGGGCCAGAAGAGCTGGGGCGGAACCAGCCGCCCCATGGAGACCGAGTAGGTCTCCTGGAAGCTCGCGCTGAGGGGCCCCCAAATGCCAGACCCCGGCCCCGCCGCGAGGCGCTCGGCGACCTCTTTTTGGACGAGGCAGCACACGACCTCAGGGGGATGGTCGAGCTGCGAGGCAATCGCCAGCAGGGGCCCTGAGATCGAATAGGGAAGGTTGCTGCAGAGGGACCAGGGTTCAGATTCCGGCAGCCGTTCGAGGACCTCAGGCGCGAGCCGGCTCTTGGTCGCCAGCACGTCGAACTCGATGACCTCCGCATCGGGAAACGGTTCAAGGAACCGCCTGGCGATGGGCGCGAGCCGCGTGTCGATCTCCACCGCGAGGAGCCGCGCGCCGAAGCTCGCGAGGTGCACGGAGAGGAACCCACAGCCGGGGCCAATCTCGAGCACGAACCGGCCTGGATTGATGCCCGCGTCGGCCGCGATCGCGCGGGCCATGTTGTCGTCGAGCAGGAAGTTCTGCCCGAGCTTGCGCGACGGATGAAAGCCAGCGGCCTCGAGCGCCGCTTTGAAATCCGCCCAGGGCGGACGCACAGGACGCTCCAGGGGCACATTGGCCCCTTCGCCTTTCCCTAGCCCATCCGTGCTGGCAGCTTGCTTGTCCGGCTCCATCACCGCGGCACCCCTTCGAGCTCTGCACCATCGAGCAGGGCCTGGGTCCAAGGGAGCCCCTGCCCGTTGGCAACCATGGCTTTGAGGGCGGGCACCGCGGCGGGGCCCCATCGGCCCCCCACTGCCTCGACGCGTGCCCGGATGACGCCGGAGAGCCCTTGGCTCCCGTGGCTCGGGCCCTCGGCTTGGCCGAGCTGTGCGAGGTACTCCACCGCCGGAGCCACGCACCGAAGGCCAATCTCTCTGCTCCGATGGGACTCGGTGACGGCCGAGGCCAGGCAGACGCTGTCGAGGGTGTAGAGCGGGCGCGAGGGGGTCAGGAAACTCCCCCCGAGGCACCACGCAGCGTCGGGATCGGGCCGGGCCCCGGGGCGCGAGGCCACGTCGATGGTCGTCCAGCCCTGCTCTGGGTCCGGCGGAGCGTCGATCCATTCCCAGACGTTGCCCAACAGATCGTAGATCTCCGTTTCGGGGGTGCGCCCGCTTTCGAAAGCCCCCACGGGTGTGGGGCGAAAGAGCCCCAGCCCTGCCGTGTTCGCGAGGGCCTTCTGGGTACGCCCAGCCGGGTATCGACGGTTGCGTGGGCCGATGGCGCACCACATCCACTCCTCGAATGTCGGAACACGCATCCCGCGAAGCGACGCAAAGGCCCGGGCTTCGACAAGCGTCATGCCCGACGCTGGCACGTCTTCGATCCACGCGGTGGGAACGAGCTGCTCTTCGGCCGTGCCCTGGGGCGGTTGGTACACGGGGGGAATCTCGATTCCAGCGGTGCTGGAGCCCACCACCGCCCACCACTTCCCCCAGGTGACCTCGAAGCGGTCCACCAGTAGGTCCACGTCGGTGCCGGCCTCGATGGGGCTCCAGACAAGCGTGCGGCCGCGCGGGACAAACGACAGGGACTCAAGCGACTCCACGATCCCGGAGACGAGCTCTTCCGAGCCGTTTTCTCCGCCAAACTGGCCGCAGCCCGCCATACCGCCACCCACGAGAATCGCGGAGATCAGCGGCAAGGCGAGCTGCGGGAGGAATCGAGACCGCGCCGGTCCTGTCATGAACGGCTCAACCTTCCGGGTCCGAAACGAAGATCTCGACGCGGCGGTTCATGCGCTTGGACTCGGCGGTGTCGTTGGCCCGCAGCGGGTTGTGGGGACCAAAACCCATGACGACCACGTCAGTGGCTGCCACCTTGTTCCCGGAGATCAGGTACGCCGCCACGGAGACGGCCCGCTCTGCGGAGAGCTGCAGGTTGCCGCGGGGGAACTTCTCCAGGGTCGACGGCTTGCGGACGGGGTCGGAGTCGGTGTGCCCGCGCACCACGATTTGACCGTGGGGAACCGCGGCGATCTCGGCGGCGAGGTTGCCCAGTGCGGTCGTGCCCTCCGGGCCAAGCTCGGCGGAGCCCGAATCGAAGAGGATGCGGTCCTGGATCATGAGGATGTAGCCACCCTCCACGTCGAAGCGCTCTACGTCCTCAACGGGGCCTTCGATGCCGTCGATCATGGACGCCAGGTCCTCGAGGCGCCGCGTGAAGCTCGCGTCCACCTGGCCCTCGGACATGCCAGAGCGTCGTTCGCGCTGGTAGCGGGTCTCGAGATCCCGGTAGCGCATCTCAAGCTCCTTGTTCTGGCGCTCAAGGTCGTGGACCTGACGCTCGTAGTCCTTGGCGACCTCACGGGTGTACTGGACGTCCTGGGGGGACGCGCAGGATGCGGCGCCGAGGATTCCGAGGAGCGCCGCCCCCATGGCGGCGGACGGGCGGCGAAGAGGTTGGAACTGGGACATGGTGGTGCGCGTGCGCTCGGTTTCTGTGGTGATCAGCGGTAGCGGCGCCGGACGCCGCGGTAACTGGACGCCTGGCTTATCGCTGGGCGCCCCCCTCAGAGCACACGCTAGCGATCTGAGGGGGCCGATCGAAGCGTCTCGCCGAAGATCCGAGCGCGGGACGGGGTGTTCACCCCTCCGATCCCCGGGATTAGGCTCCGGAGCCGGCCCCAGATTCGGAGTCGACGCCGGAAACGGCCACATTGTCCGTGTGGCTGTCCTCCTCCGCAAAGTCCTCGATGGCGGGCATGACGAGCTCCCTGAAGAGGATGATCAGCGTGGCCGCCAGCGGAATCGCGATCAGGAACCCAAAGAGCCCCAGGGCCGCGCCCCCCACGAACACCGACACGAGGATCACGACTGGATGCAGCCCCAGGGAGTCGCCGAGGATCTTCGGGATGAGCACGTAGCCCTCAATCCCCTCGGCCAGCAGGAAGATGCCCACGATCAGCCCGAGGCTCAGCCAGATGTTTGACTGCTCGATATCGGCCTGCTGGAGCGCCACGAGCACGGTGAGCCCGAATCCGACGGTCGGCCCGACAAAGGGCACCAGGGAGAATATCCCCGCAAACATCCCGAGCAGAAACCCATAGGGCACGTCGAGCAATGTGAGCCCGATCGCGATGAGCAAGCCCTTCAGGATGCTGATCAAAAGCCGGCCCCGGAAGAAGTTTGCGATGACGGCGCCGACGTTGCGTCCGATGCGGGCCACCCGATCGCGCTCTTTCTTCGGCACGTGGCTGCGCACAAACGCGTGGATGCGCTCGAGCTCAAAGAGCAGGAAGTAGGTGTAGACGGGTAGAAGCAGTAGGAACCCGAGGACGCTCAAGACGCCCCCGAAGACCCGCTGCACGTAGCCGAGCAGGACCTGGGCCTTCGCGTAACCGGTCTCACCCGTCTCCCCCCTGGTGAGGCTTGCGAGCCAGACGCGCACCAGCTGGCGCACCGTCAGCTCAGAGTGGTCGATGTCACTGAAAGTCTGCTCTGGGTCGGGTGGGGCGTCGCCGCCAGCTATCGAAGGAGCCTTCCCATCCCCAGAATCGCCGCCCGCGATTGTCCCTGGCTCGGCCTCAGGGGTGCCGCTCGGGCCCGCGTCAGGGCTCGTTGCTTCCCCCACCTCCCCTTCACCCTGGGCCCCGACCGCTTCTGTGTCGCCGCCGACTTTTCCGTCGCTCGGCTCACCACTTTCCTCACCGGTCCCGCCAGCGACGGCAGGAACGGCGCCATTCGAATCGAGAACCGGCACCTCTCCGTTCGAGTCGAGCGCCGCATCGGCCGCGTCGCTTCGAAGCGTCTTGTCAAACCAGCCGCCGGCCTTGCCGAGCAA
>CAJXRJ010000520.1 GCA_913058555.1 uncultured bacterium | reverse complement strand
CGAGATCATGCCTAGTCTCGTGGGCTCGGAGATGTGTATAAGAGACAGGACTCAGGCAGACGAACTGCCAGGAGCTTGGACCAAGGGCCAAACACGGGCGGAGGCGGCCGAGGGTCACGGTCATGCCGCCGCCGGCGTCGCGGTCGAGGCGAGGCTGGGGGCGATCGGAGGACCCATGGTACTGGAGGGCGCGCACCGAGCCAGCGGCGCGGTCCTGGTCGAAGGCCTCCCAGGCGGCGCGAATCTCGGACTCGGTGGCGGGACGCTTGAGACGCACAGCGACGCTGGCGGAATGGCCGTCGGTGACCGGGACGCGAAAGCACTGTGCGCTGACGGTAAGGCCTGCGGGAGAGATCGATGCGCCAGTCAAAGCGCCGAGGATCTTGGCAGGCTCCTCGGCGAGCTTCTCCTCTTCCGAGGGGATGTACGGAACGACGTTGTCGATCAGGTCCATGGCCGAAACCCCGGGATAGCCGGCGCCGGAAGCGGCTTGCAGGGTGGTCACCTGGACGGCCTCAATGCCGAAGGCGCGCTCCAAGGGAGCGAGAGCCAGCGTCATGCCGATCGTCGAGCAGTTGGGATTGCAGACGAGGGCGCCCCCATCCGGATAAGACTGGTGCCCAGTGAGGGCCAGGTGATCGGCGTTGATCTCGGGGATCACGAGGGGCACGCCGGGGTTCATGCGGTGGGCCGAGGCATTGGATACGACGAAAATGCCAGCCTCCGCGTAGCGCGACTCCGTTTCTTTGGCGACCGACGAATCGAGGCTGGAAAGCGCCAGTCGCACACCCGGATGGGGCGGGTCCCCGGCGGCAGTCACGACGATGTCCCGAAACGCGGCGGGGACTTCACCGGGCAAACGCCACGTCACGGCCTCGCCGTAGGCTTGGCCTGCGCTGCGCGAGGACGCCACGAGGGAGACCAACTCAAACACGGGGTGTCCGGCGAGCAGCGTCAAGAATCGCTGCCCCACGGCGCCGGTGGCGCCGAGGACAGCGATGGGGATCCGCGCGGAGTCGGGGCTTGGGGCGGCCATGGCGGGCTCAGCGTGCGATCAAGGACACACCGTCCATGGACGGGTGCTTCTCCATGTCCAGGATCTCTAGCAGCGTCGGCGCCACGTCCGCGAGCACGCCGCGCTCACGCAACTTCGCGCCAGTGAGGCCCTCTCCGATCAGGACAAACGGCACCGGATTGAGCGTGTGCGCCGTGTGGGGTTGGTTGTTGACCTCGTCCCAGAGCTGCTCGGAGTTGCCGTGGTCGGCGGTGATCGCCAGGGTACCGCCCTTCGCGCGCACCGCGGGCACGATGCGCGCGAGGCACGCGTCCACGGTTTTCACCGCGGCCACCGCCGCTTCGTACTTGCCCGAGTGCCCCACCATGTCCGCGTTGGCGAAGTTCACGATGTAGACCTCGGTCTCGCCGCGGTCGAGGCTCTTGAGAATCGCTTCGGTGATGCCCTCGGCGCTCATGGCCGGTGCCAGGTCGTACGTGGCCACGCGCTGGCTTTGGATCAGCGTGCGCGTCTCGCCGGGGTACTCCGCTTCGTTGCCACCCGAGAAGAAGTACGTCACGTGGGCGTACTTCTCGGTCTCAGCGATGCGCTCCTGACGCAGGCCCGCCGCGCTTATCAGCTCGGGGAAGATGCCAGAAAGATCGGTGGAGGGATAAGCCACCGGGAACGAGAAGTCGTCCCGGTACTGGGTCATGGAGGCGATGTGCAAGTCGAGCGGTGCGTCCGCGCCGCGCTGGAAGCCGTCGAATTTCGGCTGGATGAAGACATCCACAAGCTGGCGCATGCGATCCGCGCGGTAGTTGAAGAAGAACACGGCGTCGCCCTTGGCGATCCGTGCGTCCTCCCCACCGGCGATCACCGCGGGCTCGCAGAACTCGTCCGTCGTCCCTGCGGCATAGGACGCTTCGAGCGCGACGGTCGCACTCGACGCCTTCGTCCCGACGCCGTGGACAAACAGGTCGTACGCCTTCTTCATGCGCTCCCACCGGTTATCGCGATCCATCGCGAAGTAGCGCCCGATGACGCTCACGATTCGCCCCGCGCCCGCGCGCTCGCAGTCCTTCTCGAGGGCGTCGAGGAAGTGGATTCCAGACTGCGGCGGGGTGTCCCGCCCGTCGGTGATGGCGTGGATGCAGACGTTGTCCCGCTCGAGTCCCTGGGCCGCGCTGAGCTCCAAGAGCCGTGCAAGATGTTGGTTGCTGGAATGCACCATGCCGTCGCTCACGAGCCCCACAAAGTGCAGCTTGCCCCCGCCCTTGCGCACATGGGCCATGGCTTCGAGCAAGGCCGGGATCTGAACGAACTCCCCGTCTTCGATCGACTTGTCGATCCGGCTCACATCCTGATAGACGACCCGTCCAGCCCCGAGATTGGTATGGCCGACCTCGCTGTTGCCCATGACCCCGAGGGGCAGACCCACCTCTTTCCCGCACGCCGTCAACAGCGTGTTCGGGTGCTTGCCCAGGAGGTCGTGGAAGTACGGCGCCCCCTCGGCGATGGCGTTGGATTCGGTCTGGGTACGACGGCCCCAGCCGTCGAGTACGAGGAGGACAATGGGAGGGCGCTTCATAATGGGCGGAGATCGGTTGGGCGATGGGCGGCAGCGAATCCAGTGCTACGCAGCAGGCGTTTGCCCCGGGGGCCAAAGCGGCTCTCGTTTCGCAACAAGGCGTCCGAACCGCCGTGCATGGCGGAAGTTCCACCCAAGGTTCGGCAAGCCAGCTATGGAGCGAAAAGTGCGATTCGAATGCGGCAAACTTCTGTTCCGTGGCGCTGGTGCAGTCGGGTTACGCTCTGAGACGCGGAGCGGCACCGGTGCACGGGCCCCGGGAATCGTGACGGAGACCGGCCTCTGAGTCATCTCCTGAATGCTGCAATGCCCCGCGCGACCCCTCCTTCTGGATCCGAATGAAGAATTTAGCCTCCGCGCTCCTCAAGCCATTCCGGCGGTGTGCGTCATGGAGCGCCCCCTTGGCGCTCGTCGCCCTGTCCGGAATCAGCATGTCCGGCCTCAGCGGCTGCAACGCGATCTCACAGCTCAATCTGATCCCGGTGAGCCAAGACCCCGTGCTTGGGGCCCAGGCCTATCCGGAGCTCCTCAAGGAGGAGCGCACGATCGATAGCGGCCAGGACTATCAAACCGTTCTTCGGATGACCGAACGACTCGTCATCGCCGCGAAGGAGATCGACCCCGAGATCGCAGACCTCTTCGAATGGGAGGTCAAGCTCGTGCGCCGCGACGATCTCGTCAACGCTTGGTGCCTGCCGGGCGGCAAAATGGCGGTCTACACGGGCATCCTGCCGGTGGCGTCCGACGCAAGCGGCGACTTCGAGACCGGGCTCGCCGTCGTCATGGGCCACGAGATCGCCCACGCGACCCTGCGACACGGGACCCGGGCCATGACGCGCCAGATGGGCGCGCAAACGATCCTGGGCATCGTCGCCATGGCCCTCGGTGGAGGCGAAGACGGGGGCAGCTCGCTGGCATTGGCCGCTGGCAACCTCGGCGCCAACTTCCTGAACCTCTCCTTTGGGCGGGACGCGGAGCTGGAAGCCGACCGACGCGGACTCCTCTATATGGCCAAGGCCGGCTACGACCCCCGGGCTGCGGTGGGATTCTGGCAGCGCATGCGCGATGCCTCCGGCGGCGCCCAGCAGCCGGAGTGGCTCTCCACCCACCCCTCCAACGAGAATCGGATCAAGCAGATCGAGGGTTTGCTGCCCGAGGTCCTGCCGGTCTACGAGCAATCCCGAGGATCATCCGGACGTAAGTCCTTCCAGCGATAGAGCTTAGTGAAACAACCTACTCCTGCCCCTAGGGTGAGGAGGGGGCATGATCCTAGGGTGCGGGCCTAGAAACCGCGCCGAGTAGGTCTTCGTGCCCTGTCCGGGCACTGCCGAACGGGCGCGGATCCCCCTGTCCCGCGACCCTGACCCCCGATTCGGACGTGAAGATCGCCTTCGCGACCCCCGAACTCCACTCGCTCGTCCGCCGGACTCAATTGTCCGACATTGCCGAGCAGCTCCCTCGCACGCTGCAGGCGTTGGGCGCGGATGTTCGTGTGTTCCTGCCCCATTGCCGTGACATCGACACTGATTCCCTCGGGCCGCTCGAAGAGAGCGCGCTCCTGAGGATCCGTGATGGTGACACGAGAACCCCGATTACGATCCGGACCGGATACGTGAACGGGCTCACGGTTCACCTCATCGACCACAAGGAACTGTTCAGATCCCGCCATCCCTATGGCGACGAGAACGGGCCCTACGCAGACAACTGGCGCCGCTATGCGATCTTCGCTCGGGCGGTGCTCGAGGGCTTTGGGCCCTTGGCGTTCACTCCGGACGTCATCCACTGCTTCGACTGGACGACGGGACTGATCCCACTGGTTCAGAAGTTGGAATACAAAGGCGGGGACCACCCCGGCGCCAAGCCCGGCACGTTCTTCGCGATCCAGAACCTTGCGATGCAGGGTTCCTTCGAGCGCGAGATCCTGCCCAAGATCGGCGTCCCCCACTCGTACTTCAAATCGATCGAAGGCATCGAGCTCGGCGGACGTGTCAACTACCTGAAGGCAGGGGTTGAGTTCTCGACGCTCGTCGGCGCCGGCTCTCCCAGCAAGGCCAAGCAGTTCGCCACCTCCGACCGCGGGGACGGCATGGAAGAGACCTTCCGCCGCCGGGAATCCGACATCATCGGGGTCCAAAGCGGTATCGACTACCGCAACTGGGACCCCGCGACCGATCCCCTCTTGGCCCAGAACTTCACGTCTGAGGACAAGGACTTCGCGAGCAAGCGCAAGTGCAAGACCGCGTTGCAAACGGGCCTGAAACTCGAAGAGGGGTCGAAGATCCCGCTCCTCGCCATCATCGGTCGATTCGACGCCGACAGCGGTTTCGACATCCTGGCCGAGTCGCTCACTCCGATTCTCGAGCGCGGCGTCGAACTCGTCCTGATGGGCCCAGGCCCCTCGGAGATCATCGAGCGACTGCACACGATTGAGCAGACGTTCGTCGGGCGCTGCCGCGTGATCGACAAGTACGACGTGGCCACGGCGCACACCCTCCTCGCGGGGGCGGACATGGTCCTGCTGCCCGGTCACTACCACGCGACGAACGCGCTCTCGGCCATCGCCATGCGTTACGGCGTCGTGCCAGTGGCCTACGCCCATAGCGGCCTGGAGGACACCCTGATCGATCTGACCGCCTCCCCGAAGAAAGGCACCGGCCTGCTCTTCGGCGGCTACGACTCAGGCTCCCTCGTGGACGCGATCGATCGCGGACGCGCGCTCTTCAAGAAGCCAACGGACTGGAAGGTCGTGACGAAGCGGTGCATGGAAGAGGACTTCTCGTGGGCCGAAAGCGGACGCGAGTACATGAAGGCCTACCGCAAGGTAAGTCGCCTTTCCAAGCCACCGAAGAAGAAGTCCCCTAGCTGTCTCTTATACACATCTCCGAGCCCACGAGACTAGGCATGATCTC
>CAJXRJ010000519.1 GCA_913058555.1 uncultured bacterium | reverse complement strand
GCGCTCGAGCACGAAGTGGCCGCCCTCGACGTGGACCCGACGCTCCATCTGGAGCGCGGTCCAGCCCACGTGGAGATCCTCAAGGAGGCCGAGGAGGAGCACCCGGACCTGATCGTGATGGGGACCCTGTCCCGCGGCGCGCGCCGGGGCTTCCACGTGGGCACCATCGCGGAGCGCGTGATCGAACAGACCGACGAGTCGATCCTGACGTTCAAGCCCAGCGACTTCGTGTGCCCGGTGCCGCGCCCGGCGGAAGTCAGCTAGCCCCGCTCTTTTTTAGGTCGTCTCGGCTGGCCGCAGGCTTCGCGGGGAGCGGGCCGCCGGGCCGCTTGGGGAGCCCGCGGCAAGCGAGCCCGCCGATGACGAGTGCGCCGCCCAGGAGTTGCATGGGGGCCGGGGCGTCCTTCAGGAACGTCCACGCCACGGCGATGGCGATGACCGGCACGAGGTAGGCGAACATCGCCGTACGGGCGGGGCCGAGGACACGCACGCTTTGGTTCCACAGGGCGTAAGCGATCCCGGTGGAGAGCACGCCGGAGTAAATCACCGCGAACATGGCGAAGCCCCAACGCTCGCTCGTCAGTCCCGCGAGTCGCGGCGCGGCCACTGCCCAGTGGAGGGGGAGAGACACCAGGGTTGCGAGGTACGCCAGGCGAGTGGCCGGAAAGGTCTCGAGGATGGGGCGACTCAGGACCGTGCACCACGCCCAGGTCACCATGGCGCCCAGGACCGCAATGTTGCCAGCGAGGGATGCGGCTTCGCCCGCGCTCGCGCTCTTGCCGTGGAGCGTCACGAGCAGGGTGCCGCAGAAGGCGATGATGAGCGACACCATGGCCCGGCGCGTCGGTCGATCGATGCCGTGGAGGGCGCTCAATACCGCCGTCCACAGGGGCCCGCTCGCGATGATGAGCGCGGTGTTACTCGCGCTTGTGGCGTTCATGCCCCACAGGAACAGCAGCTGGTAGACGAAGCTCGAGAGCATCCCGTACCAGAGGATCGTCCAAAGGCGAATCTTCGGCGCCGATTTGCCTCGGCGCTCGACCGCGTCGACCACGCCCAGGGCCAGGGCGCTGAAGCTCAGGCGCGCCGCGTTGAACACGAACGGGTCCAACTCCGCGAGCCCCGCCTTCATCAGCGGAACGTTGATGCCCCAGATGAGCGCCACCATCAGCGGCGCCAGGGGGAACCTCGGCGCCGCCGCTGGGGCGATCTCTTGGGGATCGGGCGTGGTGCTGGGCGGGGCGATGGGCGGAAGACTACGCCATGGCGGTCACGTCAGCCGTAGGGGAAAGGGCTTCTTCGCCCGCCGAATCGCCCCCAGCGGTGGCTTCGCTGGCTCGTGCGATGATGCGGCTTGTCGCAGGTCGTCGATCAAGTCATCCGGATCCTCAAGCCCGACCGAGAGCCGGACCAGCCGATCGGAAGGGCGCGGCGCGGCCCCATCGGGAACCGATGCATGGGACATGAAGTGGGGCACCGAAATCGACGAGCTCACGCCGCCAAAGCTGACCGCCGTGGAAAACAGCCGTGTGCGCTCCACGAGCTGGGCGGCGGCCTCTGGGGTGGCTAGCTCTAACGCGATGAGGACGCCCGGCCCCCGGGCTTGGTTGGCGTGAAGCTCTGCCTGTGGATGGCTTGGCAGGCCAGGGTAGATGACCCGTTCGGCGAGGCCCTCGGACGCGAGGGCCCTGGCGATCGCGAGGGCACTCCGTTGCGCCGCGTCGACGCGCACCCCGAGGGTACGCAGCCCGCGGGCGAGCAGCCACGACTCGAACGGGGCGAGTGCGGCCCCTTCGGCGTTGCGCTTCTTGGCAAGCGTCCCAAGCAGCCCCTCGTCCCGGCTGAGCACGACGCCCGCCGTCACATCGCCGTGGCCCGAGAGCCCCTTGGTCGCCGAGTGCAGCACGATGTCGGCGCCCAGGTCCAGGGGGCGCATGAGCCACGGGGTCATGGCGGTCGCGTCGACGACCACGAGCGCACCATGGGCGTGGGCGGCCCTCGAGATGGCGCGCAGGTCGGAGACCGAAAGCCTTGGGTTGGAGGGCGTCTCGACAAAGACGAGCTTCACCGGCGCGCTGCGAAGGGCTAGCTCGAGGGCCAAACACCGTCCGTTCCCGTCGGTGTCAAAGTCCACGTGCTCCACGCCAACGCCGTCCAAGTGTTCGTGGAGAAAACGCTGCGTTCCGCCGTAGAGGTCGCGGCCGCACAGGATGCGGTCCCCCGGCTTGGCGAGGCGCAAGGCGCCCGCGATCGCGGCCATGCCGCTGGCGTAGCAGAGCGCGCCGTGGGCCCCTTCGAGTTCCGCCAGGAGCGACTCCACCGCTCGGCGCGTGGGGTTGTCCGTGCGGGTGTAGTCGAACTCGCCGAAGGCGTCGCACCGATCCTGGGCGAAGGTGGAGGTTTGGTAGAGGGGAGGGGATGTGGCGCCGTAGGGGTCGCCAGCGACCGCCCCGTTCCGTGCCAGGGCCGTCGCTGGGTGGAGGGGCGTCATCGGCCCTCCTCCTCGGTTTCGGTCAAGGCTTCCGCTTCTGGAGCCAGCTCGCCCAGGGCGATACGCCGGCTGATGGCGTAGACGTCGCCCATGACGGCGGTCGCGGTGGGCCAGGGGCCCGCGCCACGGCCCATTACCGTTCGGGTGGCGCCGCTCTCGAAGTGCAGCACGAGCGCGTTCCAGGATCCGTTGACGCCGTGGAAGACGCAGTCTTCGCCCGCTAGCTGGAGCGAAACGCTGGCGACCGGTCCCACATCTGAGCGGAACACCGACCCGATGAAGCGCGCCCTGAGCTGGCACTCGGGGGTGACATGGACCCTGCGCGCGGGCGCGTCCTCGCCGCCGACGGCGAGGCTCTCTTGGTGGAGCCAGCGGGGCGCGGGCCAGCCGGCCGCGCGGGCCAGAAGCTCGATCTTGTGGACGATGTCGGTGCCGTCCAAATCATGGGTGGGGTCCGCCTCCGCGAGGCCCTCCTTCTGGGCGGCCTCGATGGCTTCCGCCAGTGAGCTGCCTTTGGCCACAGCGTCCAGGACAGCGTTGGATGTGCCGTTGAGTACACCCTCGATCCCCACGAGCGCGTCGCCGCGCGAGCCGGTGCGGAGCCGGCCAACGGTTTCGAGGGCGGGTAGCGCACCGCCCACGGCGGCGGACGCCAAAAGAACGGCGCCGCCTTCCCGCGCGGATTCCTCCAGGTGAGGCTTCGCCTTGGCCGCCGCGACCTTGTTGGCGGTGACGACGTGGATGCCGCGGGCGAGCGCCGTGCGGATGCGCCCGGCGGCGGGTTGGTGCCCGCCGGTGGCTTCGACGATGAGATCGGGCGCCGCCGCGAGGACTTCCTCGTAGGACTCGGTGAGCAAGGAGCGTGCCGCGGCGGGGCGTTCGCGCCCGGGGATGGACCGCACGAGTACGGAGACCACTTCAAAGCGGTCCGGGGCGCTCTGAAGTTCGGCGAAGACGCGGGCGCCCACGGCGCCGAGACCAAGCAAGGCGACGCGCAAGGGACGGGGCGGCGCGGGGGCGCTGCGCGAGGCGGTGGGGCGTTCGCCGACGCGGGTGCCCCGGACGCCGGCGATATGGCCGGGGCCCACGACCTCGAATTCGAGTTCGTGATCCCTTGCGAACCGCACGGCGCGGGGCTGAAGGATGTCAGGCCCAAGGGAAAGGGCGTCTTGGTAGGCCACCCGCGCCAGGCGGCGCGGGGGCCCAGCTTCGGCGTCCTTTCGTGCGGGGTCGGAGGTGTACAGTCCCTCGACGTCCTTGACCAACCGGATGGTCGCGGAGAGGTCGCGGCCGAGCACCATCGCGGTCATGTCGGAGCCGCCGCGCCCCAAAAGGGCGGGCCCGCGTTCGGGCGTGTTCTCCGCCGCGGCGAAGCCGGGAATGCAGAGTACGGGGAACCGTTCGAGGAGCTCATGGATGGCCTTGGCGTCCACGTGCGTCGGGTCTTCGGTTCCAGGCTCAACGAAGGGGCCGAAGCGCGGGACCTCGAGCACGCGGGAGGGCACGCCCGAGCGATCGAGCGCGGCGCTGAGCAGGTTCGCGGTTTCGAGTTCGCCGGTTTGAAGGAGCGCGGCGCGCGTGCGTTCGGAGGAGCGCACTCCGCGTTCGGCGTCGAGGGAGCGCAGGCTCCGCTCGAGCGCGTCGGTGCGGCCGTGGAAGGCGCTGGTGACGGCGATGACGGGGCGACCGTCGCGGACCTCACGGTAGATGGCGTGCACGGCGCGCACGAGGTCGGCGTGGCCGCGCAGGAACGAGCCACCGAACTTCAGGACGATGGGGGCCTTCATACCGGCACCTCCGTCCTTGCGTGAGTCGCGCTGGACGCGGCGGCCTTCGCAAGGGCCTGGGTCAGGTCCCGGATGACGTCGCCGGAATCCTCGAGTCCAATGGACAGGCGCACGAGACCGTCCGTGATGCCCGCGGCCTGGCGCTGTTCGAGGGGGACGTCGGGGTGGGTCATGGACGCGGGATGGGTCGCGAGGCTCTCTGGCGCACCGAGGTTCTCGGCGACCAGCACGAGCTTGAGGCTCTTCAGGAACACGCACGCCGCGTCGAAGCCGCCGGCGACTTCAAAGGTCACGATGCCCCCGTGGAGTTTGCCCGACGCGCCGGAGCGGTGCTGCCGATCGGCCAATTCCCATTGCGGGAACGTGTCGAGTCCCGGATAGCGGACGCCGGTGGTGTGGGGCGATGGGCCGGTGGAGAGGGACTCGAGGGCTTCGGCCACGCGCTGGGCATTCTTCGAGTGTTGTTCAAAGCGCAGCGGCAAAGTCGTCAGGCCTCGCAAAGTGAGCCAGGCGTCGAAAGGGGCCTGGATGCAACCGATGCTCTTGGTGAGGCGCCGGAACCGTTCGAGGAGCCGCTCGTCTCGGGAGACGAGCGAGCCGCCGAGGGTGGTGTCGTGTCCCTCGATGAACTTGGTCGTTGAATACACCGAGACGTCCGCGCCGAGCTCCAAGGGGCTGAGACCCACCGGGGTTTGGAAGGTGTTGTCCACGGCCACGAGGGCACCCGCAGCCTTGGCGGCGCGGCTGATTTCGGCGATGTCCACCAGGTCCAGCGTGGGGTTGGCCGGCGATTCCAGGAAGACCAGCCGCGGCGACGATTCCAGGACCGCCGCGACCTCCTCTGGGTTCTCGGGATCGAAGAACGTCGTCTCGATGCCGAGGGGATCCAGGATCTCCCGCGCAAGCCGCACGGTCCCGCCGTACACGGCCCGTCCGATGGCGACCCGATCGCCGCCTTCGAGCACCGACAGAAAGAGCACCGTGATCGCCGCCATGCCGGACTTCTGGCAGACGGCGGGCGGCGCGGACTCGAGGGTACCAAGCGCTTCTTCAAGCACGGCGACCGTGGGGTTCCCGGCGCGGCTGTAGGTGAACCCGCGGTCCTCCCCAAGCCCCTCCTGGGCGAAGGTGGTCGTTTGGTGAAGGGGCGGCACCACGGACCCAAACGTCGGGTCGGGGGTGCGTCCGGCGCGGACGCAGCGCGTCGCGAAAGGTGAAGCG
>CAJXRJ010000518.1 GCA_913058555.1 uncultured bacterium | reverse complement strand
ATGCCTAGTCTCGTGGGCTCGGAGATGTGTATAAGAGACAGCATCTCAGCGAGGGCGCGATCGAGCTGAGGATCCTCGCCTGAGGTCATCTGTGCGGGGTCGTCGAGGACCTCGATGTCGGGGTCTACGCCGTGGCCCTCCACTCCCCACGTGCCGTCGAGCTCAAAGAATCCAAACGTCGGCACCGAGGGGGAGGCGCCGTCCACCAGGGCGGGGTTGCCGCTGATGCCCACGAGCCCACCCCAGGTCCGGGTGCCGATCAGTGGGCCGAGGTTGCGCTGACGGAAGTACCACGGAAAAGCATCGCCTCCGGATCCAGCCGAGTGGTTGATCAGCATCGTCTTGGGGCCGTCGTGATAGGCCTGTGGCCAGTCAAAGACCTTGCCGTCACGCATGGCCCACGCATTCGTGGGCTTGCGGGCCAGGAGCTCGATGAAACGCGTCGGGATCTGGCCGCCGGAGTTCCAACGCTCGTCGATGATCAGCGCCTTGCGGGTCCGCTGGCTCAGGAACTGGCGGTAGAGCTCGGTCTGGCCGTCGATGCCGGTGCTCGGCACGTGGATGTAGCCGATGTCGCCGCCGGACTCCTCGTGCACATAGGCGCGCTTCGCCGCCACCCAGTCCCGGTAGCGCAGGGAGCGCTCCGAGCCGATGGGCTTCGTGATGATGGTGAGGGTCTCGTCCCCCCGCTGGAGAGTCAGCTCCACGGTCCGGTCGGCGGCGCCGATCAGGTGCTCATGGATGCTGCGTGACGGGTCGACGGGCAGGCCGTCAATGGCCACGAGTCGATCTCCGGGCTCGGCCTTGCCATGGAGCGGCCCGTGCCCGTCGGTCTCCTTCGCGGAACCGATGATGCGCTTCACCTCGAAGCCGCCGTCGTCACCGGGGACCGCGTTCCAATCGGCGCCGAGTAGGCCGACCGGCGCCACGTTCGGGGCGCCGCCGAAGCCGCCCGTGGGGGGGCGGTTGTAGGCGTGTCCAACGTTCAGCTCGGCGAGCATCTCCCCGATGAGGAAGTGCACGTCCTCACGGGACGTGGCGTCCTTCAGGGCGGAGAGCATCTTGTCCCGCAGCCCATCCCAGTCCACGCCGTGCATGCCTTCGTCGTAGAACCAATCGCGGTATAGACGGTGGATGTCGTGGATCATCTGCGGCCATTCGGCCCGGGGGTCAAAGCGCCCGCGAACCCCGGAGAACGAGACGGTCTTCTCGTACGACTGCCCGGGAGCCGCCGCCACGATGGCGACCTTACCGGCGTTCTCGCACATGAGCATCTTGCCGTCCGCGGTGAGGCCGTAGCTGCGAACTGGAGAGATGACCTTCTTGGGCTCCTTCCCGTCGAGGGCGAAGTGGAAGACCGTCGCTTGGCCATCTGCGACCCGCGCAAAGAGGACACCGCCCTCGAGACCGATGAGGCCCCCGGCGATGCCGGGCTCCACGGCGAGGGCGACGGTGCGATCCTCAAAGCCCTCTAGCTCGATGGTGAAAGCGTCCTCTTCTTCACCTTCCTCGTCGGAATCGTCCCCCTCGGAATCATCCTCGGGGGCGTCGTCATCAGCGCCGGTGTCGGGCTGCTCGCCAGCGGAGTCCTCTGCGGAATCCTCTGGCGCTGCTTCGCTGGCCTCCTCTGCCGACTCGTCCTTCGACTCCCCTTCAGAAGCCTCCTCCTCGGCAATCTCTTCTTCCTCGTTGGTCGGGGCCCACGGGATTTCGACGTCGGCCCGCAGGGGCACCGCCATGAGCTGACGGGAATCGGTGTAGATCCAAGTGCCGTCCAGGTCCGCGTAGTCCGGTTGGAACGACCGGGCGCTGTGGAAGAACAGCCAGTCGCCGCATCGGGAGAAGCAGGGGTCGCTGTCGTCGAAGAGATCCGACGTCACCTCATGCAGTTCGGCCGACGCTACGTCGTAGAGGAAGATCGACTCCAGGCGGCTGTCCGTGCCGGTGGCGCTCCACGTGATCCACTTGGAGTCCGGGGACCAGTTCACGGCCACGTAACGGGGGAAGTAGGTGGTCGTGACGTGGACGGGCTCCTCGTCCATTCCCTTCTCCACGTCCACGATGTGGATCGCGCCGTTGTGGGTCGAGTAGGCGATCTTCTTGGAGTCGGGGGACCACATGGGTTCGCCCTTCCAGTCGCCCTTGGTGTCCGTGAGCCTGCGCTCGGAGGCGTCCCCTTCCATGTCCGTGCCGTCCGCATGGCGGAGGGTGAGTTCGTACTCACCGGACCGGTCGGACCAATAAGCCACGTAGCGACCGTCGGGGCTGAGGCTTGGCTCGCGCTCCGCGGCGTCGCTGGACCGGGTCAGGTTGCGCGTGACACCCTTGTCCGCCGGCACGGAGAAGATATCGCCCCGCGCCTCGACGGCGAGGCGCTTGCCGGTGCGCGAGACGGAGCGGTTGGTGATGCGCTCCGAAAGGTCGTAGGTCACCGGCCGAACCGCGGGGCGGTCTCCCGGGATAGAGATCGCGACGCGCTCGATCTCCCGGGATTCCAGGTCGAAGCGGAAGAGCCCACCGTTCTGTTCAAAGATCACGTCCTTCGCTCCGATGGACGGGAAGCGAGCGCCGGAGGTGGCGAGGGACGTGAGGGCTTCGGTCTCCCCTGTAGCGGGATCAAACTGGTAGAGGTTCGCGATGCCGCGCTCGCCGCGGTCGGACTGGAACACCAGCTTGGACCCGTTCCACATGGGCATGCGGTCCGTGCCGGGGTCGTCCGTGACGCGCACGGACTCCTTGGTCTCGAGGTTGAAGAGCCAGATATCCTGGGCCATGCCGCCGCGGTAGCGCCGCCAGGTGCGGCCCTCGCGCGTGAGGGGCGTGTACGCCAGCCACTTCCCCGTGGGATCCAGGGAGCAGAACGTTCCGTAGGGAATAGGGAGCGCCTGTGGCTGACCGCCGTCCAGGGACGCGCGGAAGATCTTCGGCGCCCTGGCAATGCCGCTTTCTTCGCTGCTGAAGAAGAGCACCGAGTCACCGCTTGGGTGCCACTCGCAGAGGGTCTCACGTCCCGGGTGGAAGGTGAGCCGCTTCGGGGGGCCACCTTCCACGCCGACGACGTAGATGTCGCTCGAGCCGTCGTAGTCCGCCATGAAGGCGACGCTTTTTCCATCGGGACTGAACTTGGGAAGGCTCTCCGCACCCAGGGCCGACGTCAAACGCGCCGCGGCTCCACCACTCCGCGGGCTGAGCCAAAGATCCCCCGCGTAGCGGAAGACGATGTGGGAATCGCTGATGTCCGGTGTTCGAACCAGGACCGAGCTTGGGGAGAAGTCGTCCTGGACGGGCGCGGGCCCTGGGGCAGGCAGGGCCAGCAGAAGAGCGAGGATGGGTTGCATCAAGGTCGCCGGTGGATAGGTGACAGGGAGAAGAAATGGGGGACGGGGAGGCTACGGCAAAGCGTGTCACGCGACAGTCAGGGCTCTGTGAGTGCCTGATAAACCCCGGCGTGGGCCCATGGATGTGCCGAGGCTCCGCACCGGGTGCTTCCGGCGCAGAGGCCCGTATGAATGAAGCGAAGGCCGGTTCTTGCTGGCCACGGGCCCGCCGCCGCAGATTTGGCCTGGCCCCAATGACCGAAGGCGGCCGTGAAGGGAGCTTCATGGCCGCCTTCGGCGGTGAGTCGTCGCTTGGGGGCGTGCCGCGGTTACGCGGGCCGACTGAGCTGGTGTTGCCATGCTTCCATGGCTTCGCGGCGGCCCTCGACGAACTTCACGTACTCAGGGCGGCGCTTTCGCATGGGGGAGTCGGCGAGCAGGTCGAATTCAACGCCGAGCACAACGTTGGGGCCGCTCCGGTAGCCGTGCTTGACCACGCCGGGACCTTCGAACTCGTTGGAGATCCCCGGTATGTCGATGGTGGCTTTGACCCTCTCTCCGCTCTTGAAGACGGCGGCCTGCACAAGTGGCAGGGTGACTCCCAAGCCGGTGAGCGAGAGGTCGTGGGCGATCCCGCGCAGGCGATGGGGGCCATAGCTGAGCTTGACGCGGACATCGACTTCGAGGTCGGGCTTCACGCGCGTCGCGGACCGGCGGTTGAAGTACCGACCGAGGGCGTCGTCGAGTTGGGCATACAGGTCGCCGAGCTGCGTGAACTGAATCTCCAAGAAGACAGCGGCGCTGCCGCACTTGTTCAGGCGGCGGACGCAGCCGATCGCGGTGACGAGCCAACCATCGCTCACGTGCTGTACGGTGAGCTGGACGACTTCGCCTTCTCCCCCAAGGGGAGCCAGGTGGAAGGGGAGGATGACCTCCGCCCCCTGGATGTTCATGTCGTGCAGGTCGACCCTGAAGGGCTGTTGGCCCTCAAGCTGCAACATGACCGTCAAGTCTTGCGCCTCGGGTAGGGCTGAGCTCAGCGGGATACCACTCTCGTCCCTCCCGCCGGGCTTGGGGGGTGGGGCGCTATCTGATGACTGGCGGCTAGAGCGCTTGAAGAGGCTGAACTTCATTGAGCTGGGCGGATGGGGAACATCCCTGCTTCCCCTGTCGGCCCCCGTCATCCTGCAACTTGACCCCAGCAGGCCGTCTTCACCCTTCGAATCCAGCGGCGGCGCGCTGGTGAGCCCATTGGGCCCGGGAGCCCGGTGGCCTCAGCGTTCGTCCCCGGTCTCCGTCTCGAGCTCCTTCATGGGTCTCATGTCGAGAAGGGCGGCGATGAGGCCCCGTGCTTCGATCCGGAAGGGGGAACGAAATTCCCACGCGACGTCGCCGTCACGGGTCAGGCCAAACGCCCGCCCTTGGGTTGTTTCCGTCACGATCCAGCCCTCAGGCGTCGCGGCGATGGAGCCGCATACGGGAGAGAAGAATGGGTCCTCGGGCGATCCTTCGTAGAGGACCTCGGTGGTGAGTCCATCCGTCGCCACGATGCGGCTCGCCGACGACGAGCTGCCTTTCGAACTGTAGTTGTCGAACAGCGCCCACCAGCCCTTGCGCCCGGGGATCGCCTGGGGGTCGTGCGCCCCGACCCATGGGCCCACGCGCACGCGGACGATCTCGAGCTTCTCGAGGTCGATCCATAGGAGCGCACCTACGTCCCGGAGGAACACGACGGCTTCACCGCGTTCCGGATCCAGGGCGATGCTGTTGGCATGCAGTGGGTCGAGGGCCCTTTCGATGGCGCCGGTGCCGTCGCCCACTTCGACAAAGCCCGTGTTGACGAGGGCCTCCACCGCCAGGGCGCTCCACCGGGAAGCGAGGAGGGAGTCCCAGATCGACATGCGCCGCAGGGTCTCGCCGGTCTCCATCGAAACAATGGCGATGCCATCCTCGGAGAGCCAAGGTGTGACCGCTTCCGCGGGCGCGTTGGGTAGCGGGACCCTCTCCCTGTCGAGGACGGCGATCCGGTCGCCGTCGAGCCGGACGAAGTCATGGTGTGCGCGGGGAGCGCCCGACCACAGGACCTCGGAGTCCCGGTTGAGACGGAGCAAGCAGAGCCCTTCGTGAACGGCGAGCAGGCCGCCTGTCTCTTATACACATCTGACGCTGCCGACGATATGCAGTG
>CAJXRJ010000517.1 GCA_913058555.1 uncultured bacterium | reverse complement strand
GTGCCCATCTGGGCTCGGATACACCACCAGTTTCGCCTGGGGCAGGATCCGTGCGTGTTCACGGGCCGCCGCCACTGGCACGAGGAAGTCTGACTCGCCGTGGAGGATGAGGGCGGGGCCGCCGTAGGACTCGAGAATCGGACGCAGCCGCCTCTGGTCGGTATCGAAGAAGTTGCGCGCGTACTCGATGGACAGAAAGGAGCGATCCAGGGCTCCGAAGTGGGGGATCAGCCATCGCATCGCACGCATCGCCGTGAGCTGAAGCCCGTGCAAGCCGTGGTTGAGGGAATGACTCCCCAGGAGCTCGAGCTCGATCACGCCGATGGACGCGAGCAGCGTCAGGGACCGCACTCTCCCTGGAGCCAACTCGATCATCTCCAGGGCCACGCCACCGCCCATGCTAAAGCCCACCAGGTGGGCGGACGGGATGCCCAACTCGTCGAGCAGTGCCAGGCAGTACGCCGCGTGGGCGCGGACCGAATAGTCCGGCACGTTGCGTGTCGAGGATCCAAAACCCGGGAAGTCCGGCGCGATGACATGGTGCCCAAGGGCGGCCAGTGGGTCCGCGACCCTTCGGAAGTCCCCGAGGCTGCCGGGGCTTCCATGCAAGAGCAGGATGTGCTCGCGGGCCGTGGGGCTCCCGAACTCGCGGAAGGCGAGGCGCACAGGTGGTTGATTCTCTGCCGGCTGGGCGTCGGCCGAAAACGCAGCCGTCTGGACCGTGGCGCGATCCTCCCCGAGGGCGTGCTCTGGGGCGGACACGCCCATGACGAACCACGAGGCGACGAGGAGGGCTGCGTAGGCTCCGAGGAACCACCGCCCCCACGTCCTCTTCCCCGGGGAAGGCGCACGATCTGCACCGGCGGATGGTCCCGCTGTCTTGCCGATTCCGGCCCCGTCCGTATCCATGGAGTTTCTGTTGGAGCGTTGCGGAGCTAGCGGGTGCCCGAGGCAAGAAGTCTCGCTCTGCCCCCGGGGGCCGAAGGGGCGAGCAAGTGTGGACAACGCAGGCTGACCGTCGGGCCCGGCGCTGTGATGTGCGGGGGGCCGGGCACGTAAGTGAGCTGAATCACCCCCGGGCGCACGTCGATGGCGCAGTGGCTCCGCGTGGCGGCGTCCTCGCGGGCCATGCTCGGGGTCATCGGCGTGGGGCCGTCCGGGCCCACGAAAGCGTGGAAGGCCATGAGATCCTCGGCCAGGGCCGGCCCACCGCCTGCGGCCTTGCTCACGGTCTTGCGGTAAAGCTCGCGGCGGTAGCGTTGTACCTCGTCCTGTTCATAGCTGGAGGACGTGAGGGGGAGCTGGCGGTCCCCGCGCACGTCGAACTCAAGGTCGCGCCCGTCCCACCGCGCGACCATGGGGCGCTCGCCGGGACAGAGGAGGCAAAGCACGGCCGGTCGAAATTCCGCCAAGGACGCCGGCGTGAGGCGCGCCCAGATGTCGGAGATTCCCTGAAGGTCAGCAAGGGAGCGAACGAGCGCCCCGCGGCTGGTGTATTTCGACCGATCAGGGCCCTTCGACACCACATAGCCGTTGAGCAGAGCGACCGTGATGCCGAATTCGTTGACGGCGATCCATGTTCCTCCAGCGTCGCTGTCGGTGGGGGCCAGGTACCGAACACCGGATGGCGTGCGGGCCTCGGCTGGCGGGATCTCAGCTCCGCGGCGCCTCAGCTCGTCGCGGTTGAACCAGACCTGGTAGCGATCACGTTCGGCGTCCAACGGGGCCCCTTGGTTGGCCCCCGCAAGAACCAAACCCGGCCCGGTGAAGGTCAGCGTGCACACGTTTTGGCCTTTGAATGCAGGGAGCCAGATCGCAGGGGTTGCGAAGCGTGTGCGATGGCCGTGAACGCTGCACCGTCGGGCCCGTGCACGGAGGCTCCGGCCTGGCGGGGAACCGCCCGGTGCTCGTTGGACTTTGGTGGGGAGTTGGACGTCATGGTGACGTGTCGTGTGGGGTCACGGGGGCGGTAGCCTCTCCCAGGCGAGGCAGCCCCGTGGGGCCGTCGGGAAGCGGATCAGCGGAGGCCTCTTCCTGTCGCATCACACGGGACGGGGTGAAAACGCGCTCGACGGCATCCTGCGCCTGCCTGGCCCAGACTTTTCGGTCGCCCTTGATCGCGGCTGGCCCATCGGCCCCCGTCCCACGGGTATCTCCGACCGTCTTGGACGAGAACGTCACGACGGCGTCTGTGCGGGGCTGCTTCAAGAACTGCCAGAAGTGGGGGGCGAAGGTCGCGTCGCCCCACCAGCAGACGGCTTGCCAGGCAGGCAGGGGACCCTTTGGTGAGTGGTAGTGGAGCGCGGAGCAGTGGACCTCGAGACCCATTTCGACGGGGACCTCAAATAGTGACGGCTTGAAGCGTTCCACTTGGGATCCGTCGGTGCTCGTGCCCTCGGGGAACACGATGACACCCGTGCCCCGGTCCAACACATGGCGGATCAGCGGGAAGACCCTGGTCAGGTCGCGCTTTCGGGTCCGATCGATGAAGAGCGTCCCGGTGGTGCGGGCCAAGAAGCCCATGACGGGCCAGCCGGCGATCTCCGCTTTCGCCAGGAATCGGGCGTCCAGACGCGCCAGGAGCAGCGGAATATCGATGTAGGACAGGTGGTTTGCGACCAGGAAGTAAGACCCCTCCGGTGCGGGGCCCTCGTAGGTCGCGCGAACGCCCATGATCCAGAGGCTTGCCTTCGCCCACGATCCAATCCAAATGCGCTGGAGGGGCCGCTCCAAGGAAGGGACGACCCACGCGAGGGGGCGCGTCAGGACCCAGCCCAGGTAGAGGGGGATCGTCGCCAGGGTGAGAGCGAGCAGTCGTAGTACGGCGCAAAGGAACATGGAGCGCCGATAGCCTGCCGGTTCCGGGGGGCAAGGTCGAGGCTTGCTGGCTTTGCGCCCGGGAAAAGGTCCCTCTGGTCCCGGAGTTAGCCGTCCCTGCGGGGGGAGCGGGGCTTACTGGGGTTCCCCTTGGGGGCGACTTTGGCGTGGTTCAGCCGCATAGGCGCGACCAGGTGCCGGCCCCCGGGGGGAACGCCGCGCGACAGAGTGCCGTACTCACGGTTGCCCGCCGAGACGTTCACCATGAGGCTTCGGCCGGGGGGAATCAGGACCCGCGCGGGTCCCGCTGACTTGGGCCTGGCGCTGCTCTCGAAGTCGCCGCCGGTGAGCTGGATCTTGGCCTTCTTCCAAACCTCCGGTTGGCCTTCCAGGACGGCCGGGCATTCGATTTCGAGGCCGGCGACCGGTGCCTTGAGCTCGTAGCGGACACTCTCCTGATCGCTGTTTCGGGTGGAGCGCCGGGGCCTCCCGGAGACGCGACCCTCGACGGCCACCCACGCACCGGTGAGGGGGGATTTGGCTTCGATACGGTGGATGCCGAGAACCACTCCGTTCAAGGTCAGTGAACCGTCCTTGTCGGTGGCGCCTTCGACGCGGTGGTGGACCGCCAGAATCGTCGGTTGCTTGGAAGGCGCAGTCCCAAAGGCGTTTTGAGCCACCAAGGCGACGGTGTGCCCCCGGGAGACCGCAGCGCCGTAGTCCTTCACATCGCCATCGTCGCACATGCACAGCACCCTTCCCTCGATGAGCCATGGCTCCGTGGTCTCAGGGTCCTTGAGGAGGATGGATGTGTCGGGAACGGTGGCGCGGATCTGGAGTCCGCCCATCGGTTGGCCGAAGGGGTCCTTGACGGCGAATTCGATGGGAGGCAAAGCCCGCGGCCGCAACACCGCATCCACGCCCTCCTCGAGAGCAGGCGAGACGGAGACCTCAGCGAAGTCAGAGAACTGATGCGGCGACTCGGGGATGCCAACGATCAACGCGCTACCAAGGTCTGACTTCGCGCGCAGGATGGTGTGCCCATAGCCGCTGGACCGAACCGTTTGGCGGTCGTGGATCCTCGGGCGTCCGTCGGCGCTGAAAGTCAGAAGCAGAGCTTCCCCCTCGAACTGGTCCTCCTTTGTTTTGTGCCTCTTAGCGGCAGCGCCATTGGCGACCACGAGTCTCATCTCGATCTTGTCGAGGAGAAGCACGGGGCGCGCGACATAACCTCCGGACTGGGCCGCCCAATCAGCCGGGGAAAGGGCCACCTCACACGGGAGTGCCATGGGGTGATCAAAGTGCACGATCAGAGGATTCGGAAGGTCCATCGGCGACGCAAAATTGCCGATGGAGAAGCTCACGAAGTCGTTGTAGACGCCCGTGCCCTCCCCAAGGATCGTCTGGTAATCGACTGAGCGTGCGTGGAACCTGCAGGTGTCGAAGGCGTTGAACACCTCCACCGCGGTGCGATCGATGGAGGGCTGAATGCGGAACGTGTAGGTGTCGGCTTCGGGCACCAAGTCCACCGCCGGTTCGGTCCGCGCTTCTCCCTTGGAGCGCCGAGAGGCGGAGCCGGTTCCACCCTGGTCCGCGCTCAACCCGCTCGCGGTGGCAGGCTCGGCGGCCGGGGGCCCTGGCTGGGCGCGGCGGCGGCTGTCCTCGACAGGTGTGAAGGTGGGGGTGGGAGCCAGGTCCTGTCCGTCCAACCCGGCCAGGGTGGCGGCATCGGGTTCGCGGCTCGTGTCACTTGGCATGAAGTACACGGATGCCCAAGCGCCGGCGCCGAGGAGGGTGGTGCCTGCGGCTAACGCGAAGCCTGGCCCGATCGTGCTCCCGCCCGCGGCCCCGGCGGCGGCTGTCTCCATGGCGGGGAGTGACGCGAGGAGCTCGGCCTTCACGGCGCTGAGTCCACGGGCCATGTCCCCCGAGTACATCAGGGCGGATGTGGGCGCCAGGCTCAGCATCTCGAGTCCGCCGATGCCCTCGCGGGACGCCAGGAGTTCCCGGAGTTGCTCGAGGCCCCGGTGAAGCTGAACCCTGACGGTGCCAGGGGCTCGACCGAGGGCCGGGGCGATTTCCCGGGGCGGCAAGCCTTCGGTCAGGTGAGCGTCCACCACCTCGCGATAGGGGGGCAGGAGAGAGCCGATGGCGGCGGCCACGCGGGTGCGGACCTCGTCGGCTTCGGCTTCTTTGCTCGGGTCTTCGGAGCTGGCCCCACGGCCGTCTTCGGAGGCGGCGGAAAGCTGCTCCATCTCGACTGCCCGGAGGCGGTTCGTGGCGATGGACTCCCGGACCTTTCGCGCCCGATGGACGAGGATGCCGATCATCCAGGGCGCGAACTCGCGGGAGGGGTCGAAGCGCTGGGACGACTCCGCGGCGGCGAGGAACGTGTCCTGGAGAACGTCCTCGGCGAGGTCCGTGCGCCGGGTCAGGTGCAGGGCCAGGCCCAGGAGCTCAGGGGCCATGAGGTCAAAGACTTTGCCAAGCGCAGCGGCATCGCCCTTCTTGGCGTAGCGCAGGAAAAGCTTCTTGGGGTCACGCTTGAGCATGGGGGTCCTTCCGGAGGGGCCCCGGCACGTTACACGAGTCCTGGGAATTCCGAGGGAGATGGGCGGCGCCAGGCGGCGCGGTGCCCCAGCGGGTCCCTAGCAGGCCGTTGAACAATTCAACTATCCAGAAAACCGCCCCTCGAACGCCT
>CAJXRJ010000516.1 GCA_913058555.1 uncultured bacterium | reverse complement strand
ATCTACACACTGCATATCGTCGGCAGCGTCAGATGTGTATAAGAGACAGCTCGACCCCCGACCTGATTTCCCTCGGAGACCTCGGTCCGGCGGAGCTGCGCCGCGTGATCGATGTGGCGTGTGAGATCAAGGCCGACCAGCTCGGCTACTCGGACTTCCTCAAGGGCAAGCGCCTGGCGATGGTCTTCGAGAAGGAGTCCCTGCGCACGCGCTTCACGTTTGATATCGGCATGCAGGATCTCGGCGGCAGCGCGGTGTTCCTGGACCTGAGCCAGGCAGCCCGCATGGGCGCCCGCGAGTCCGTGCGCGACATGGCCAAGAACCTCGAGCGCTGGACCCACGGCATCGTCGCGCGGACCTACCGGCACCGGACGATCGTCGAGCTCGCACAGTCGGCGGAGGTTCCCGTGATCAACGGCCTCTCGGATCTGCTGCACCCGTGCCAGGCACTCGCCGACACCATGACCCTCGTCGAGCGCTGGGGCACTGTCGCCGGGCGCAAGCTGGTCTTCGTCGGGGACGGCAACAACACGTGCCACTCGCTGGTGACCGCCGCCACGAAGCTGGGCATGAACGTGTTCGTTTGCGCCCCTGAGGGCTACGAGCCCGACGCCGAGATCGAGCGCGCCGCAATCGCAGCGGCCGCCGAGACCGGCGGCAGCTACACGCTGACGAGCGACCTCATGGAGGCCGCGGACCAGGCCGACGCCATTTACACGGACGTGTGGGCCAGCATGGGCCAGGAGGAGGAGACCGAGGAGCGCGCCGCGATCTTCTCGGACTACTCCATCACCGAAGCGGTCATGGAGGCCACGAGCCCCGACGGCGTGTTCATGCACTGCCTCCCGGCCCACCGTGGCCACGAGGTTTCGCGGGGCGTGATTGACGGTCCCCAGTCCATTGTGTTCGACATCGCGGAGAACCGGCTGCACGCGCAGAAGGCCGTGCTGGCGATGCTGCTCGGCGGCGACAAGACGGAAGGGGGGAACGCCTGATGGGTGCCGACAAGAAGGTCGTCCTTGCCTACTCCGGCGGACTCGACACATCGATCATCATTCCGTGGCTCAAGGAGCGCGGCTACGAGGTGCACTGCCTCGCGGGCGACGTGGGCCAGGGCGCGGAAGAGCTCGTGGGACTCGAAGAGAAGGCGGCGAACAGCGGCGCCGCGTCGTGCAAGGTTGCCGATCTGCGCGAGACCTTCGTGACCGAGACCATCTGGCCGGCGCTACGGGCGCTCAGTGTCTACGAGGGCCGTTACCTCCTCGGCACCAGCCTCGCGCGACCGATCCTCGCACGGGCACAGGTGGAGTATGCCCATGAGGTCGGCGCCCGGGCCGTGGCCCACGGTTGCACCGGCAAAGGCAACGACCAGGTGCGCTTCGAAGTCGGGTACCGGGCCTTTGACCCGACCCTCGAGGTCATCGCCCCCTGGCGGACGTGGGATATCACGAGCCGCGAGGAGGCCATCGAATACGCCAACGACGCGGGGATCCCAATCACCGCGACCAAGGAGAAAATCTACAGCCGCGACCGCAACCTCTGGCACATCAGCCACGAAGGTGGAGCGATCGAGGACATCGGCGAAGCGCCGCCGAAGGACGCTTGGACCTGGACGGTGGACCCCAAGGCCGCGCCGGACGAGGCGGAGCTCCTCGAACTGACGTTTGAGTCGGGTGTGCCGATTGCCCTCGACGGCACGGCCATCGGCCCGGTGGAGATGGTCGAGGCCCTGAACGAGCGTGGCGCGCGGAATGGCGTCGGGCGAGTGGACATCGTCGAGAACCGGCTCGTGGGCATGAAGTCCCGGGGGCTCTACGAAACGCCCGGCGGCACGATCCTCTTCGAGGCCCTGCGGTCCCTGCGTAGCATCACGATGGAGCGGGATACCCTCGACCTCGCCGAACGCCTGTCGCCGGAGTACGCCCGGTTGGTCTACAACGGCCTTTGGTTCCACCCCAAGCGTGAGGCGATGGACGGCTTCTTTGCGTCGGCCATGGCGCCGTGCTCCGGCACCGTGCGCGTGGAGCTTTACAAGGGCACGGCGACCTCCGTGTCGCTGGCGAGCCCGAACTCGCTCTACCGGGACGACCTGGCGTCGTTCACCATGGGCGCGGGCTACGAGCCCAAGGACAGCGAAGGCTTCGTCAGGCTCTTTGGCCTACCCGGCACCGTCGCGGCCGCAGCCGCGCGGGGTGACTCGTGAGCAGCGCAGCGCCCGCGTCCCTCTGGGGCGGCCGGTTCCAAGGCGGCCTGCACCCGGTCTTCGAGGGGCTCAACCAGAGCCTTCCGTTTGACCGGCGCATGATCCACGAGGACTTGCAAGGCAGTGCCGCATGGGCCCAGGCCCTCGGGCGTGCCGGAGTGCTCGAGCCGATGGAGGTGCTGGAGATCGAAACGGCGCTGTCGGACATCGGTGAGCTCGTGCGCTCCGGCGGCACGGATCTCGAGACCTCGAAGGCCGAGGATGTGCACTCCTTCGTGGAGGGGGCGCTCGTCGCACGCATCGGGCCCCTCGGGAAGAAGCTGCATACGGGGCGCTCGCGCAACGATCAGGTCGCGACCGACCTCAAGCTGCACCTGCGCGGCGTCATCCGGGAACTGGTCTCTGGGATTGCGGTGCTCCAGGCCAGCCTCGTGGACCTCGCGGACAAGTACGCGGACGCGGCATTGCCCGGGTTCACGCATCTGCAAAGGGCGCAGCCCATCACGTTCGGGCACCAGTGCCTCGCGTACGTGGAGATGCTGAGCCGCGACGCGGCGCGCTTGGAGTCGCTGGCAGAGCGCATGGACACCTGCCCCCTGGGCTCCGGTGCCCTGGCGGGAACGGCGTTCGCCGTGGGGCGTGAGGCCATCGCGGAGGCGCTCGGCTTCTCGGGGCCCACGCGGAACAGCCTGGACGCGGTGAGCGACCGGGACCATGCCCTGGAGCTTGCGTTTGCGTGCACTTGCACGATGCTGCATCTCTCGCGCCTTGCGGAGGACTGGGTCTTCCTGGGCTCCCAGGAAGCGGGCCTCCTGACCTTCGGGGACAGCGTGTCCACGGGTTCGAGCCTGATGCCGCAGAAGCGCAACCCCGACGCCCTCGAGCTCTTGCGGGGTAAGGTCGGCCGGGTGCACGGAAGCCTCACCGCGCTCATCACGGTGACGAAGGGCCTGCCGCTGGCCTACAACAAGGATCTCCAGGAAGACAAGGAGGCGCTGTTCGACGCCGTGGATACGACCACGGTGTGCCTGCAGGTGGCGGCGCTCGTCGCCCAGGACGTGACCCTCGATGTGGAGCGGGCGGCCGGTGCCAACGCGGCAGGGTTCCTTGACGCCACCGACCTGGCGGATCTCCTCTGTGATCGCGGCCTTCCCTTCCGGGACGCCCACGACCGGGTGGGCGAGGCCGTCGGCGCCGCGATCGACGCGGGGACGACCCTGGCCGACCTGCCGGGAACCGCGCGGAACGCCCTCCTTCCCGAGCTCGCGGGCGTGGATCTGCACGAAGCCCTGAGCGTCAAGAAGATCCTGGACCGCCGGGACGTGATCGGCGGCACCGCGCCCTCGCGGGTCCGCGCCGAAGTGATGCTCTGGAAGGAACGCCTGGGGGCGAAGCCATGACGACCGGAACGGAAGCGGAGGCTACGATTGAAATGCGCAGCGCCACGGTGCTCGACATTGAGCCCATCATGGACCTCGTGAACGAGCTCGCGTCGAAGGGGGTCATGTTGCCGCGATCGCCGGCGTCGATCGTTGAGAAGCTGCGCGACTTCGTGGTCGTCGAAGTGAACGGTGCATTCGCCGGCTGCGGCGCCCTCGCGATCATCTGGACCGACATCGCAGAGATCCGATCCATCGCCGTGGACCCGAAGCACCAGGGGCTTGGGCTCGGTCGCAAAATGGCGGAACACCTGATTGAGGAAGCGCGGGGCCTCGGCCTTCAGAAGGTCATGGCCTTCACCTACGTCACGGGCTTCTTTGAGAAGCTCGGCTTCGGGGTGGTGGACCATGGGACGCTGCCGCACAAGGTTTTCAATGACTGTCTCAATTGCCCCAAGTTCCACAAGTGCGACGAGGTCGCGGTGGTGAAGGTGCTCCGGGCTCCGACGGAGGAGCCGGGTATCTCGTCGGTCGCGATGCCGAAGCCGGGCCAGCCGTTCCGTATCTGATCGGACGCGATCGACACTCGACGTGATATGACGACTTGGACCAAAAGCACCATCGCCAAGCAGCTGGCGGATTGGATCGACGTGGACTCCACCACTGGCCGCGAGGGGGACTTCGCCCACGCGATGAAGTCGGTCCTTGAAGCCAGCGGCTTCGCGGTGGAGCTTCAAGAGGTGGAGCCGGGCAGGTTCAACGTCATGGCCCGTGCGGACCGGCCCGAGGTCGTTTTCTGCACGCACTTGGACACGGTCCCGCCGTTCATCCCGCCGCGTGTTGCCGGCGCCCAGGTGTTTGGACGTGGCGCTTGTGACGCCAAGGGCCAGGCGCTTTCGATGCTCCTCGCTGCGGAAGAGCTGATGGGGCGCGGGGAACGACGCATTGGTTTCCTGCTCACGGTGGGGGAGGAGATCGACAGTGCGGGGGCCGCGTTCGCCAATGAGGCGTTGGGCGCGGACCCTGCCCTGCGCGATCAGTGGCGGCCCCAGTGCACGATCGTGGGTGAGCCGACAGGCAATCGTTTCATCAGCGGGCACAAGGGCATCTTTCTCGCGGAGCTTGTGGGGCACGGCGTCGCTGGCCACAGCGGCAACCCGCTGGGCCCCTCCGCAATTCACGAACTCGTGGGATGTTGCTCCCGCCTCACGGGTGCCGATTGGGGACACGACCCGCGTCTTGGCGACGGCAGTATCAACGTCGGGACGATCTCCGGGGGGCACGCTCCGAACGTCGTCGCGCCGCGGGCGAACGCGGAGATCCTGGTACGCGCCGTGGACGGGCCCGATGAAGTCCGCGGGCGGATCGAAGCTTGTCTCGGTGATCACGTGACGCTCTTGGAGGGCCGTGAGCAGTACGGGCCGGTTCACTTCGAAGTCCCTGACGGAGAGCCCGCCGAGCCCGTTTCTTTTGGGACGGACGCACCGCATCTCACGCGCTTCGGTAAGCCTTTGCTGTTTGGTCCTGGGTCCATTGATTTGGCGCACACGGACAATGAGCACATCGAGTTAGCGGACGTTGAGGCGGCGGTGGGGCGTCATGTGCAGACGGTTGAGTCGTTGCTTATGGGATCCGGGTCGTAGGCTGCTCGTGGGGGGGAAGGGAGTGTGGGATGAGGGGGAGCGCCCAGCGCCGTAGGCGCTGATGTGACGATGGGTGAGCAGCGGCTGGTACGCCTTCGGCGTACCAGCGCGGCGAGCATGCCGGGAACGACTCCGGGGGGAGGGACTTAAGACAGTGGCGCGCATGGGGCAACGCCCAGCGCCGGAGGCGCTGTTGTGTGGCTATGGCTAGCCGCGACTGACGCCTTCGGCGTAACAGCGCGGCGAACACAACGGGAACGACTCCAGGGAAGCTGAGAACGCCGGAGCGAAGCGGGCCGAGCGGGACGATTGCTGTGAGAAGGCTCGTCCA
>CAJXRJ010000515.1 GCA_913058555.1 uncultured bacterium | reverse complement strand
GATCATGCCTAGTCTCGTGGGCTCGGAGATGTGTATAAGAGACAGGCGTTGAACTATGCGCCTACATCAAGCCAATGAAGTTGCCCAGGGCGCTGACTCTTGGGAGCGACTGCACCAGGGGAGCCCGGAGGCGTTCGTCGAGGCGCTTTGCCAAGACGCCCTTGCCCATTCAGCCGTGGATCATCCTTACCTGCGGCGGCTCGCAGCGGGCGACCTGCCAGACCCGGAGCTGGCCATCCGTGACTACTGCCATCAGTACTACTTCTACAGCGCGGCGTTCCCCAGCTATCTGAAGTCGGTCCTCCAGCGGCTTGAAGATCCGGTGCATCGGGAGATGATCCTCCAGAACCTGCACGAGGAGCAGGGCCGCGACCCAGCGAACCCAGAGAACATCCCACATACGGAGCTCTTCCAACGCTTCCGGCGGGCGGCGGGTGTCGACGAGGCTTATGACGCCGAGCATGGGCCCTGCGCCACGGTTCAGATTTGGCGGGATCAATTCCTACAGACGTGCGGGTCGCAGCATCCTGGCGTTGGCCTTGGTGCCATTGGGATCGCGACGGAGATGATCGTGTCGCGGGTCTATGCCTACCTGCATCAGGCGGTTGTGGCCCACACGGAGATGACGCCCGACGACTTCCTGTTCCTGACCCTGCACATGGAGTGCGACGACGGCCACGCGGATCAGATGAAACGAATCAGCGTGGAGCTCGCGGAAGATCGAAGCCACCGGGAAGCCCTTCGTTTCGGTGTGTTGACCTCCTTGAATCTAAGGAGCACGTTTTGGGACGTCATGCTCCAGAGGGCACTGGCGCAATGAGCAGCGGAGACACAGCGGACGTCGACACAGGGAAACTCTACGACGAGAACGCCTCACGTTGGCAGCGTCGCGAGCCGTCGAGCCTGTCCGACTTCACGGCGCGACCAGCGATGTTCGAGCTCTGCGATGACGTTCGTGGGTTGGACGTGATCGATCTCGGTTGCGGTGAAGGGTACTGCTCACGCGAGCTTGCGAGCCGCGGTGCGGGTTCCGTGACGGGCGTGGAACTTTCCCCGGAGATGGTCGAGCTGGCCCAATCCCAGGAGGCGACGCTCGGCCAAGGCGTGGTCTACAGGCAGGGGGACGTGGCTCAGTTGGCCGACCCAAGTGGGAGCTTCGATTTGGCGCTTGGGGTGTTTGTCTACAACTACGTGGGGACGGAGGCCATGGGGGAGTCCTTCCGCGAGGTGCACCGTGTGCTTCGACCAGGCGGGGCCTTCCTGTTCTCCGTGCCTCACCCGGCGCTCGCATTCATTCAGAAGGAGAACGCGCCTCCCTTCTACTTCGACGTGGGAGACGCCGGTTACTTCTCAGGCCGCGACCGTCAATTCCAAGGTGAGATCTACCGCCGGGATGGAACTGCCCTTCCCGTGCAAATGGTGCACAAGACCTTCTCCGACTACTTCAGTGGCCTGCGCGCGGCGGGGTTTTCGGGGATGCCGGACGTGCACGAGCTAGCGGTGACTCCCGAGCACCTGGAGCTGGACACCGGTTTCTTCGGGCCCGTGGCGGACCTTCCGCTGCATGTGGCGATCCGAGTGTCGCGCTAGGACGGTGGATGCGGGATCGGGTACGTGAGGGTGGCGTTGAGCGATTCCGCCTGGGTAAATCCGGCGAGTGAGGTCGCCAGGATGGTCCGACCGAGGAAGTGAGCCAGCTCACCGTGGGCGACCATCGGTTCCATGATGTTGTGTTCGACGGCTCGGTCGGGCATGTGGACCGCAAGTCGACTGGCGCCTGTCAGGCGTGTGAGTCTGCGTGCGTACGCCACGTCGCCCCGGCGGCCCGTGCCGTGCACCAGCAGGACAGGGGCCTTCCGGTTACGCAGCCACGAGACCCAGGAGTGGAAGTACATCTTGAGGAGAGTCCAGAGGTGTCGCTCGCTCGGGAAGCGCCCCGAGATGCCCACCGTCAGGTCCGCGGAGAGCCGGCGTCCGGCCAGCATCGCCGGGTACGCGCCTGCGCTTCCGCCCATCACCCGCAGCCCGTCATAGTCCTTCAGCCAAGGGAGGTTCGCAACCCAGTCAACAACCTCCGTCACGCTACCGCCCATGAATGGAATGCCGGTTCGAAAGGCGCTCGCCAGGGGATCGGAGATCATCAAAACGTCGAAGCGATGGGCGTCGATGTGTTGCAGAAGGACCGCCGTGGGCACGAAGACGATGCGGCTGCCGATGTTGGAGAAGCCGATGAGGAGGGTCTTGGAGGAGCGATCGCCCGGGCCGCGGAAGTGCACCGCCGAGGGGGCAATGCGCTCGGAGGTGAAGGGCTCGGGGCTCGGGCTCCCGCTGGACGCCATGGATCGTTGAAGGGCGTCCAACCAATCCGCTACGGCCCCGCCGTATCGCGTGGGTGACCCTGCACCGAGGAGCTTGCCGTCGCGGTGCCACGCCTGGAACGTCGCCGCCTCTTCCGGAGTGAGGCGGCCTTCCATGTGAAAGACCAATCGATGGAACTGGGCGATGGTCCGGCACCCGTGGAGAGCCCGGCGGAAGAGTCGAATGGGGTGCGGCGCGGCCTCCTCCTCCCTGGGTGGTGCCTGCGCGGTGTCCATCGCTGCCGAGGACTGGGTCACGTGGGAGGCGAGCTCGCCCAATGACCCGAGCCTCGCGAACTCCTGCGGCGAGACGATGACGCTGAACTCCATTTCCACCGCCACCATCAGCTCCATTCGAAGCATGGAGTCGAGGTTGAGCTCTTCGAAGGAGATGTCGTCTTCGCCCCGGGTGAAGGACTCGATTCTCTCGGAGTCCAGGTCCTCGGTGGCCGCTGCGTCCAATAGCACATCGACGATCACCAATCGAATTGAGCCGTCCGACATGTCTAACGCGCCGTTGGCGGTTCGAGGAGGGCCAGGGCCTTGGCGCGCAGGATCTTGCCGGACTCGTTGCGCGGGATCTGATCGACCACGGTGAAACGCCGGGGGCAGCGAACGCCGGTGCGCTCACGTACGAAGGCCTTGAGGGCGCGCATGTCCAGCGAAGCGCCGCCCCCCGCCACCACGAGGGCCACTGGCACGTCGCCGTGGACCGGGGAAGCGTGGGGGACCACCGCGGCATCGAGGACGGAGGGGTGCTGGCGGATCTGCGCCTCGAGCTCCTGGGGATAGATGTTGATCGTGTTGAAAACGAACATGTCGTCGGATCGACCGCCGAGATGCAGGCGCCCGTCCGCGTCCAGGTGCCCGATGTCTCCGGTATGGAACCACTCGCCATGGAGCCGCTGCGCCGTTCGTTCTGGATCGCCCACGTAGCCGAGGAACATCCCCTTGCATCGAATCTGCACTTCGCCCCGTTCACCTGGAGTGGCCTTTGCCCCTTCGGCGTCCGCGACCTTGATCTCGATGCCGGGAAGCGCCGTACCGACGCTTTCCCCGGGGCCGTGATCGCTGGCTTCCGTGAAGGAGATCGCGCCGGTCTCGGTGGTGCCGTATCCGCACTGAAGTGAGCTCGTGACGCAGGCGCGCAACTCCTCGCGCAGGGCTGAGGGCACGTGGGAGCCGCCGAGCTTCAGGCGCAAGCTGCGAAGATCGCCTACGCCCGGGGCCGCCAAGAGCTCCTGCGCTTGGAATGCCGTCAGGTGAAGGGTCGTGAGCTCAAGGTCCTTGCAGGCTTCGACCAGCGTGGGGAGGGCCGCGTCAAGGAAGACGTTCGTGGCGCCCTGGGAGGCGCAGTAAAGCCTGTGCCGTTTCGCGAAGTTGTGCTCCATCGTCGCGAGGCATGCGAACCGCTCCTTCGCGCCCACATGCCTCGGCGCCTGGTCCACCAAGCCCGCGTCGAGGTGGCAGACGACCTTTGGTTCGCCCGTGGTTCCGGACGTCGCAAAGAGGAACTTTGGCCCTGCCGGGGCTCCGGGCACCGGGCTGGCATCGCGTTCCCCGGGGACGTGGACGTCCTCCCAAACGTCGGGACCGCCCACGACCCGTTGGACCCCTGCCTTTTCCATGAGCCGCCTTCGCTGCTGCGCAGGCTCGAAGGTTGGCACGGTCAACGTCGTAGCCCCGAGGTGGGCGGCGGCGAGGCAGAGGAGCAGATGCTCAATATCGTCAGCGCATGCGATGCCCAGAACGCTCGAACGATCGACGCCCGTGCGGCCCAGGGTGGACGCATGGTCAAGCACGCGCTCCGAAAGCTCCGCGTAGGTCCACAACACCGTTCGGCTCGCCACAGCGCAGCCCGTGGGTTCTCGCTCGGCATGGCAGAGGATTCGATCGACGAGGGGAGATGGGCTACGCATGGGGGCCGAGTGGCAGTCCCACGGCTGTGGGGAGGGGTGCCCCTAGTTTAGGGTGCGGGTCCCGTGGACGTCCTCCTTGAGCGCCATTCAGCCCTCGCCCCATGGGAGTCTCTGACCATTGTGGAGGCGACTGCGCTTGCCTCAGGCGCTATCGAATCGGCCCATCGTCCGCTGCCCTCAGCTGCAGAGGAGGCCAGTGGTCGAGGTCGTGCAGCGGATGGGACTTGGGGTCGGTCGAGGTGAGTTTTGCGCCCCAGTGCCTGCTTGCGATACTGCCGACCACCTGAACGGTTCCGTCGCGGTGCCAGATCAGGCGCCCAGCGTCCTTCCAGCCGTTCTTGGACGCCTGGCGGAAAAGAATAGACCTCTCCGTGCCATAGATTGGCTCCTCTTCCACGGTGAACGTCTGGGGGTACTCACTACGCGGCGATCTGCCCCTGAACACCGCCGGCCCTTCCTTGTGGGTTGCGGGGTCCAGCATGCATGTGATGCGCCATTCTCTCGTCAGTCCCTCGCCGGCCGTGGTCACGGAAGTCGAGCCCACAAGCCAGGACCCGGGCGAGGTTTCGACCGGGGTACCAAGGAACAGGGCCCCCTTGTCGAACCGGTAGGTGTACGCCTCACGCACAGCCTCGCCGCGGAGGCGAAGCCATGTCCCGTCAGCCTCCGCATGGACCGTCGACCTTGCGCTGGCGTGCGGCTCACCGCGCCCGATCGCGGGATAGTGGATGGAGGCCCTGTGGAGAAGCCAGGCGTCGTCGGTGCGCTCGAAGTGGTAGATCACGTCGGTCCCGCGGCCGAGGATGGACTTGGGTCCCGAGTGGACCCAAGTTCCTTCGCGCAGCCACTCGTCCGTAGACTCGGCGAGCGAGGTCGCGCTCGCCGCCGCTGGAGCTGACTGGTCGTGGAGCTGTTCCGATGACCCTCCCGTGGAAATCCTGTGGGAACATCCCATCAGGGCCACCGGGAAAATCAGCAAGGGGAAGAGGCTCGAAGTCTTGGCGTCGCGCATGCCTGAACATAAGAGACGGCATGTCACGTCCCGGTCACGGCCGGTCGAGTCGCGATCCCTTGGCCCAGGAACTAGGCTAGGCCCATGCTCCGACTCTCCACCGCACTGATCACTGCCCTCGCTTGCCTGACGCCGGCCCCCCTTCTTGAAGCGAGCGGGTCCCACCAAGCCTCGCCGGAAACCCAAGCGACCGTCGCCCACGCCTTCTTTGTTGCGGGGCCCAACTTCACCGGGATCATCGACGAGGCCGGAAGAACCCAGTGGGCAGCCCCAAGGGCGGGCG
>CAJXRJ010000514.1 GCA_913058555.1 uncultured bacterium | reverse complement strand
ACGAGATCATGCCTAGTCTCGTGGGCTCGGAGATGTGTATAAGAGACAGGTGATCCTCGGGTACGGCGGCAACCTGATCCTCGACGACGCGCTGACCGTGGGCGAGCTGTTCTCGTTCACCCTGTTCCTCGCGTTTCTCATCGGGCCGATCGTCCAGATGGCGAACATCGGCACGCAGATGACCGAGGCTTTCGCGGGCCTCGATCGCACGAACGAACTCCTGCAGCAGCCGGGCGAAGACGACGACCCCGAGCGCACGATCGAGATGCCCAAGGTCGAGGGACGCGTCCAGTTCGAAGACGTGTCGTTCTCCTACGTCGAAGGCGAAGAGGTCCTGAGCCACATCAGCTTCGACGTGCCGCCGGGCACGGTGGTGGCGCTCGTGGGAAGCTCAGGCTCCGGCAAGTCGACGCTCGCGTCCCTAGCGGTGTCGTTCCTCAGCCCCGACAAGGGGCGCGTGCTCGTGGACGGCGTCGACCTCGAGAAGGTCGTGCTTTCGTCCTACCGCAGCCAGCTCGGCCTCGTGCTCCAAGACGAATTCCTCTTCGACGGCACCATCCGCGACAACCTCCTGTTCGCGCGGCCGGCGGCCACCGAAGAAGAGATCCAGAACGCGGCCGAGCGCGCCTACGTGACCGAGTTCACGGAGCGCATGCCCGACGGGCTCGAGACGGTCATCGGCGAGCGCGGGGTCAAGCTGTCCGGCGGCCAGAAGCAACGCGTGACCATCGCGCGGGCGCTGCTTGCGGCGCCGCGGGTGCTCTTGCTCGACGAGGCCACGTCGGCCCTCGACACGGAAAGCGAGTCGTTCATCCAGTCGAGTCTCGAAGAACTCCTGAGCGGCCGCACCACCTTCGTCATCGCTCACCGTCTCTCTACGATCCAGCGCGCGGACCTGATTCTCGTTATCGAAGACGGCAAGATCGCGGAGCGCGGCAAGCACGAGGAGCTGATGGCCCAAGAGGGGCGCTATCACCGGCTCTATACGTTGCAGGCTCGCATCTGAGATACGTACTAGGGAGTAGCTCGGATGACAGGGGTGTAATTGCTCCAATTGGGGCGCGCGCGGGCCACCGCGGGGGGCCCCGGTCCACTAATCTGTGGGCGCCATGTCATCGCGCCGAATGCTCTCTGTCCGTTCCCCGCTCGTCCTCACCTCCATTGGCCTCTCCTTGAGCTTGGCCCTGGGCGCAGCCCGGCCGCACGGGGAGGATGCGGAGAGCGAGCCCCTTCGGGAGGCGCTCCTCGAAGCGGCGCAGGAGACCCCCGCCGCGGATCTCCCCGGTCCCGGCGTGGCCACCTCCGAGACGTGCACCCTCTGCCACTCGGAATCGGTGAACGCCGCCGCGATGCGCGACCGCAAGGGCAACTCCATCGCGCCCTTTGACCTCTGGCGGTCCACGATGATGGCCAACTCCGCGCGGGACCCGTTCTGGCGCGCGGTCATGTCGGCGGAGATGGCCTCCACGCCCAACGCCAAGGAGGCGATCGCGGCCAAGTGCTTGAAGTGCCACACGCCCCTGGCCGACCAGGTGGGGCTCGACGACCACGGCACGAACGACCCGCTGCACGTCCTCGACTGCGACGGGGAGCTCGGCACGATGGCCCGGGACGGCGTGTCCTGCACGATCTGTCACGGCATCTCGCCCGAGGGCCTCGGCTCCGACGCGAGCTTCACCGCCGGCTTCAAGCTCAACCCGAACCTCGAGCTCTACGGCCCCCACAAGGACCCGGTGCCCGGCCCCATGCGCGTGCACTCGGGCTTCACGCCGACCTACGGCGACCAGATCACGCGCTCGTCGCTCTGCGGCTCGTGCCACACGCTGCAAACCGACGCGCTCAGCCCCGAGGGCGAGGTCGTCGGCACGGGCTTCCACGAGCAGACGCCGTACCTGGAGTGGCGCAACTCGGCCTTCGCGGACGAAGACGCGGAGGGCGTTCCCATGGAGCCGGCCCCCGCGGGCTCCCGCACCTGCCAGTCGTGCCACGTGCCGACCACCGACGAAGCCGGCATGCGCACGCGCACGAAGATCGCGCGCAACCCACCGGGATTCGACTTTCCGTTCATCGAGCCGCGCTCGCCCTTCGGGCGTCACCTGTTCGTGGGCGGCAACGCGTTCATGCTGACGATGTTCCGGGACAACGCCGAGGCCCTGGGCGTCCAGGCGCCGACCGAAGCGTTTGATCGCACGATCGCAGCCACGCGGGACCAGCTCTCGTCCCGCACCGCGTCGGTGTCCATCGAAGACGCCCGCGTGGAGGACGACGTCCTCACCTTCGGAGTGGACGTCACGAACCTCACCGGACACAAGCTGCCCACCGGGCACCCGAGCCGGCGCATGTGGCTCGAGGTCGTCGCGAAGGACGAGGCCGGGGACGTGCTCTTCGCTTCGGGTAGCTGGAACGAGCAAGGTTTGATCGTGGACCAGAACGGCGAGGTCCTCCCGACGGAGGTGCGCGGCGGTCCGATCGAAGGGCACCGCGAGACCGTTTCCGACAGCAGCGAAGTCGCCCGCTACCGCGGCATCATGGCCGATGTGGAAGGCGACGCGACGTTCCTCTTGCTGCGGGGGCACACCTGGTTGATCGACGACCGCATTCCGCCCCGGGGCTGGAACCCCGAGCACCCCGACGCGGAGGCCACCCGTCCTTACGGCACAGGGACCGACGCCGACTACGCGCCGAAGAAGGGCGCCACGACCGGCGGACAAGACCGCGTGACCTACCGGATCCCGCTCGGCGCCAAGGCCGTGGACTCGGTGAGCGTTCGCCTCGTGTATCAAACCGTGTCGCCGCGCTACGTCGCGGAGTCTCTGATCTTCGATACGCCGGAGATCAAGCGCTTCATGGGCATGTATGAAGCCGCTGACCGCACGCCCGAGGTTCTGGCGTCGGGCTACTGGCGCCCGCGCTGATAAGATCGGGGCCATGACGCCCCGGAGAACAAGGCCTTAGCCATGGACGAGCGCGACCCCTTGGGCGACTCGAGCGTGGATGGTTCGCTCGATGGCGTGGACCTCGAGAAGTACGTCGAGGTCGATCGGCTGACGGAGGCGTTCCGCACCCAGCAGTCGGGGGCGGACGCGCTTTCGGCTTCTGAGTTCGCGGCGCAGTACCCAGACCTTCGGCCGCTCCTGGAGCCGGCGCTGCTCGCCATGGACACGCTCCGCCGGAGCGAGAAGCCGTCGCTGGGGCGTTTGCAGGTCGGGGAGCGCGTCGGGCGCTTCCGGATCATCGGCGAGCTCGGGCACGGGGGCATGGGCGTGGTCTACGAGGCGGCCGAAGAGGGGCTGCCCCGGACGGTGGCGCTCAAGGTTCTCGACGCGGACCTCGCGTCCCCGGGTTTTCGCGCGCGCTTCGTGCGCGAGGCGCGCGCGGCCGCGCAGCTCGAGCATCCGGCGATCGTGCCGGTCTATGGCACAGGCGAAGAGGGCACTCTGCTGTGGTACGCCATGCGGCGCATCGATGGGCAGGCGCTCGATAGCCTCCTGCAACAGTGGACCGAGGGCGAGACGGCGGCCGAGCGACTCGAAGCGGAGCAGCGCATCGATCGGGCAACGCAGGTGTCGAGCGCGGACGCGTCCGGCAGCTCGTCGGGTTCCTCGGGAAGCTCCGGCGCGGGCTCCTTGCACGCGGCCATCGCACGTATCGGCCAGAAGCTCAGCTCGGCCCTCGCCTACGCCCACGGGCTCGGCATCCTGCACCGCGACGTGAAGCCGGGCAACGTATTGCTCGACGGCGCGGGCCAGCCGCACCTCACGGACTTCGGGCTCTGCCGCCTCGAAGGGGACGCGTCGATCACCGAGGCCGCCGACATGATCGGGACCCTGCGGTACATGCCGCCGGAGGCCTTCCACCAGGACGTGGACCAGCGCGGTGATGTGTATGGCCTTGGGCTGATCCTGTACGAGCTCCTCGGCAAGCGGCCGGCCTTCCACCGCGCGGAGCGCGCGCGGCTGATCCACGACATCGAGCACCGCGACCCGCCGCCCCTGCGGCGCGTCGACCCGTCGATCCCGCGGGACCTGGAGAGCGTCGTGATGAAGGCCATCGCGAAGCTCCCGGAGGAGCGCTACGCCACGGCGGAGGCGCTCTCCGCGGACCTCGCGGCCTTCCTGTCGGGCAAGCCTATTCAGGCCCGGCCCCAGGGGCTCGGGTACATGCTGCGGCTGCTCTTCCGTCGGCACCGCGCGGCGGCGCTCGTGGCCATGGCGGCCGTGGTGCTGGCGATCGGGGGAACGGCGGCGTATCTGGTGCAGCTCAAGGGCTTGCTCAGGGAGGTCGAGGTGGCGCGCCGTGACGCCGAGCGCCGGGGCGCCCTCGCGACCACGCGCTTTGCCCATAGCCAGCTCGAGAAGGGCGACATCGGCGGCACCCAGCAGCTCCTGTTGTCCGTGCCGGAGGTCGATCGCGAGTGGGGCTGGAAGCACCTCTACGACCGTACGTCTTTGCCAGGCCGCCCCAAGCAGCTCGCCATCGGCCACCCCGTGGAGGTCTGCGCGATCAACGGCGACGCGGCACTGATGTGGGCGCCCGAAGCCGTGCAGATCTTTGACCCGGTGACGTGCCGCCGGCGGGGGGAGCTCTCGGCGACGGTCCGGGGCGAGCTCGCGGAGCTGGGGGATTTCTTCTCGGGCGCGGTGCCCACGGGCAGCGGCACCCAGGTGCTCATCTCCCAGAGCGACCGCAGCGGGGAAGGGCATCGGCTGCTCCTTTGGGAGGGGCATCGGCGATCGACGCCGGAGAAGGTGGCCGACCTCATGGAGCCCACGATCGTCCTGCGCTCGAACCCGGTCGCGGGCCTCGCGGCCGCGGTGTCGAACACGTTCATTCATCGCGTACTGCTCGGATCGGCGGAGCCCTCGACGGCCATCAACCTCGGCGTGATGACCATCCCGTCCGAGCTCGAGGTGAGCGCCATGGAGATCCTCGACAACGGATCGCTGGTCCTCGGCAGCCGGTCGGGGGAGGTCTGGAGCGTGCCCATGGAGGGGCAAGCCGAACGACTCGGGCGCCATCAGGCGCCGGTGACGGCGCTGCTGGTGGAGGGCAACGAACTCGTCGCGAGCGGCGACGGGCGTGGTTCGATTCTCTTCTACCCGTTCAGCGGACCCGGCGTGTCGCGCGGACTCTGCGAGGTCCCCGCCGCCGTGAACCACTTGGCGCTCGGCGGGGTCGGCGAGATCTACGCGAGCCTTGAGAGCGGGCAGGTAGCGACCGTCAACCGGGCGGGCCGGGTCATGCAGTTCGCGCGGCCGTTTTTCATCTCGCCGGCGGTGGGCACGTTCCATGTCGCACCGGAGACGGGGGATCCAGGCGCGGCAGGGGTTCGACCCTTGGAGTTCGCGCTCTCCGACAATGGCCGGCTGCAGCCGGTGCCGGATTCGGCTTTGCCCGGGGTGTGCGCCGTGGGCTCGGCCATGGCGTTCGCCTCGCGGCCCGCCGTGTCCCCAGGCAACACCGCGGCGGCGTTTTCGTCCTACGACGGCCACCTGCATGTGATCGGCGAGACCACCCACCGGGTGCCCGCGGAGTGCAACGCGTCGACGGCCTGTCTCTTATACACATCTGACGCTG
>CAJXRJ010000513.1 GCA_913058555.1 uncultured bacterium | reverse complement strand
GTCCATGGGCCGGTTCGACGCGCGCGAGTCCGCCTGCAGCTTCTCGAAGGACTCCGAGGGCAGACCAACCTCGAGGGAACGCTCGGCGTCTTTGGCACTGGCCACCTTGTCCGAGCGATCCACACGCACCTCGCGGGCGCTCGGCGCCTTTTCGGCAGCGGGGCGGGAGCGATCGCTTCGGGAGAGGGGGCTGGCCGCCGCCGAAGCGACCTCCGGCAACGCCGCGCTCGCGGCTGCATCGGTCGCGGCACGTTCGACGGCCGCCTGGGCCGCTTCCGCGCGCTGGGCCTCCGTCGTCTGAGCGTTCACCTGGAGGGCGGGCGCCGCGCCAGCGAGCTTCTCAAACGCTTGTTCCTGGGCCTTCAGCTCCGTAGAGACGGGCTTCGCCTCGGCGGTTCGGTCGGGCGCGTCCGAGGGGGCGCGCTCCGGCGCAGAAGCTTGCTCGGGTGTGCTGCGCTTCAACGAAGCAGCGGCCATCGGGCCGGTCTCCGCCTCGCGCGCTTCGGCGCTCGGCGCATCCGAAGCCGCCGGCTCCGCGGCCGCTTCCACTTCGCTACGGGTGGCCTCCACGGCGCCCCCACGCTCTTGGTTGCGCTGGACGCGCACCGAGTCGGGGTCCTCGACGAGTCGCACGCGCACCCGGTTGGGATCACCACTGGGTAGATTGACCGGATCCGAATCCGTGCTCACGTCCCGCGACCAGATCAGGAACGCGAGGTGAATCAGGAGCGAGATCAGGAACGCCTTGTAGATGATGTCCATCCCGCGCCAACGCTTGGCGAGGGCGGCGAGCAAGGCGAGGATCAGGAGCAGACCGAGGATTAGGATCTCTCGCCAGCCCACGGGACGGCCCGGGGTGCGAACCAGTTCGCGGGAGGTGGCGCGCCACACATCCCAGCTCAGCACCTCGATATTCGCGTCCGCTGCGGGGGCTGAGCCGGAAGTGGAATCTGGGTCCGGCTCCGGCTGTGTCCCCGTGGACGCCTCCGTAGACCCCCGAGACATCTCCGTAGACACTGGCTCAGCGCGGGAGAACAGCAGCGCAAATCCATCGGCCGTCGGCCGTGGGCAACGCTCAGCCCGTGGGGTGTTCACACCGTCCAGGGGCATGGCCGGCAGCCAGTCCCCGGGCAGCTTGACCTTGTCACGGTCCCTGGGGGCGCGGCTCGAACGGTAGAGGTCGAAGTCCCCCAGTCCGCCTTCGCGGTTGGACGAGAAAAGCAGCGCTCTACCGTCAACGGAGAAGCACGGGTCCCGCTCATCAAAGAGAGTGTTGATCTCATCGAGGGGCGTGACCGCCCAGAGCGCCTTCTCCCCCACGCGCCGCGGGAGCGGGTCCGCAAGGAAGAGATCGTACTGCCGAAGGCGCAGGACCCCCCGACGGGGCGCGGCGGCCGGGCTGACCTCGCGCTCGCGGTTGGAGGCAAACACGAGATTGTCCGTGCCCGGGATCGCGGCGGGGTCGGTCTCGTCCGCCTCGGTGTTCACGCTGCCGTCGACGTGGACGGCAGCGTCGAAGACTCCGTTCTCGTAGGGCGCCCGCCAGATATCGAGGCCGCCCTTTCCACCCGGACGGTTCGAGGCGAACAAGAGCGTGCCGTCCGCCGCGAAGGACGGCGCGAGATCGTCGCTGGGGCTGTTGACCCCGGGCAGCGGCCGGGGGTCCCGTGCGATGCCGCGGGCGTCGAGATCCGCGAGCCAGAGGTCCGTGCCGAGGCCGCGTTCCCCCACCACAAACACCAGGTAGCGGCCATCCGGAGAGATCGCCGGGCCCTGCTCGTTCTCGTCGGTGTTGAGCTCGCCCTCCATGGGAACCGGTGAGTCCCACACGGCGTAGCGCAGCTCCTCCATGCCGGCAATTTCGATGGTGCGGGCGCCGTCCGTGAAGGCGCCTTCGGTCCCGAGCTGCGGGCGGAATCGGAACCACGCCGCCAGAAAACCGGCAGCCAAAAGGCTGGCGGCGATGACGACGTTTTTTCCGAAGTTGCCTCCCATTTGAATCTCTTGCAGCTCTAAAGCGTTCCGCGGTGTGGCCCAGCGTCTTGCGGGGCCAGTTCCGTGCGGGAATCGGTCAGCGGGCCACCGTCATGATGCCGATATCCGTCAGACCTGCCAGGCGGCAAACGTCCATCACTTCCGTGGCCACCTCGAGGTGTGAGCTGCGATCCCCGTGGATCGTGACCGCCGTGGCCGGGTTGGCCGCCCGCGCACGGGCGAATCGTTGCTCCAGGGCCGGTCGATCCATGACCACGTCATCGATGACGATCGAGCCGTCCTTGCGGATGTACACGTCGATCATCTCCGATTCAGGCGTGGCCTCTTCGCCACTCTCCGCCGCGGGCAGGTCGATATCCATCTGCTTCTCTTTCTCCGCGAAGGTCGTGGCGACCATGAAGAAGATGAGGAGCAAGAACACGACGTCGATCATCGGCGCCAGGTTCAACGCGAGGTCAGCCGCGGGGTCTTTCGTTTGAATCTTCAAGGGACTCTCCGGTCAGGAACCGACGCCGACGGAACTGTGCTGCACGGGCTCTTCCCGCACCGGAACCGGCTTCGGGCCGGTGGGACGCAAGGCGTTCTCCACGTCCCGATGGGACGTTTCAATGCGCGAGACGAACGACTCGATGCGCCCCTGCAGGAACCAGTAGAACACGATCGCCGGGATCGCCACGGCGAGGCCGCCGGCGGTGGTGGTCAGGGCGCCGTAGATGCCGTCGGCGAGGACCTCGGGCCGCCCGAGGCCGCCTTCGCCCGCAATGTCGCCGAACGCACGGATCATGCCCCAGACGGTGCCGAGCAGACCCAGCAGCGGGGCGATGAGCCAAACGAGGAACAGCGGGCGCAGGTTCCGGCTGAGGCGCTGGATCTCCACGTGGGCCGCATCCTCCACGACCTTCTCGCGCTCGGCGAATTCCGTGTCCATGCGCGCCAGCCCCGCGTCGATGATGCGGGCCAGGGGCTTGGAGTCATTCTGGGCGCAGACGTCCCGCGCAGCCTGGACACCGCCGTCCTGGGCCGCCTCCAGGATGTTCCGGGCCAGCCGCTTGGAACCAAGCGCGGGGTTTCGAAGGCCAAGCCAGCGCTCAAGGGCAAATGCGAGCGCCACCATCGAGCAAAGCCCGATCGGGATCATCATGTAGCCGCCCCGCAGGATGACATCCTGGAGCGACTGCACGGGGCCGGAGTCTTGTAGGGCGAACCGCATCGGCATCTCAGCGAGCAAAGACGGAAGGTCGAGTGAATTCATCATTTGCGTCGTTAGCGGCCCCTGCCGCTGTTTCCTGAGCCACTGCCGCCGTTTCCGGCGTCCTTATCGCGGGCGGTCTTGCCACCCGTTCGCTTCAACCCGAGCCGCTCGCGCGCTTCGTCTGCCCAGGGCGTCTTCGGGTAGTCGGCGATCGCCTCTTCGTATTGGGCCTTCGCCCCATCGGCTTTCCCCTGGCGAGCGAGAACATCGCCCGCGCGCACGAGGGACTCCGCGCACTCTTCGGCGTGGCCGTAGAGGACCGCCACTTTGAGGTACTCGGAGATCGCGGATTCGTCGTCCTTCTCCGCTTCGTGCAGCCTCCCAAGCTCGATCCGTGCCTGGGCGGCGAGAACCCCTTGGTCCTTCTCGACGACGCGGCTCAGCGACTGTCGCGAGGCGCGCCGCTCATTCACGCGGGAGAGGGCCCGGCCCCGCCAAAGCTCCGCTTCAAGCAGGCTCGGGAACTCCGGGTTCTTGCCGATGAGCTCGGCGAGGGCGTCCGCACACGGGCGCCAATTCTCGAGGCGGCCTTCGGAGACGCCGAGTCGGAAGAGGGCCTTGGCCCGGGACGCATGCCGCGGGGCCTCATTCAGCATGCGGCGCAGCCACTTCACCGCCTCTGCGTCCTTGCCGTCGCGATAGCTCGCCTCGCCGGCCAGGAACATCGACTCCGGGGCGAGCACGCCCGCGCTGAAGCGCTCCACGACGGCGGCGAACGTCTTGACGGCCCCTTCGTTGTTGCCACTGCGGAGCTCGGAGAAGCCCGCCTTGTAAAGGGCCCGCTCGGCCACCTCAGGCGCGCCATGGGCAGAAGCGGCGAGGAAGAGCGGCGCGGCGCGGCGATCGTCCTCCGCCTTGAAGTAGGTCTCCCCCACAAAGAAGAGTAGCTCCGCCACTGCGGGGCTCGTCGGCACCGCCTGGCGCGCCGCGAGGGCCTCGCGAGCGGCCGTCTCGACGTCGCCCTTATCGAGGGCCACAAAGCCCTTCTCGACGCGCGCGGCCGCCACGGCCTCCGCACCCTTGACGAGGCCGGACACGTTGTTCCAAAGCGTCGCACGGCCCTCGATGTCTTTCGCTTCCACGAGGGCGCCGTCCACCACGCGGGCGGCCGCCACGAGACGGTCTTCGTCCTGGATGAGTCCCGTCAGGCCCATGAACGCACGCATGGACTCCGCTGGGCGCTTCGCTCCGGCCTCGACCCAGACGAGCAGCTCCGTCGACGCCACCTGGAGCTTCGCCGGGGCGTTTGGATCCCCCGCCACCTTCCAGAGGGGCCCAGCGGCCCCGTCGAGATCGCCGAGGTTGTAGCGCGCCCAACCCAGTCCGTAGGTCGCGTTCTTCGCGAGCTCATCGTCCGGGAACTTGTCTACGAGCGCCGCATAGGCGTCGGCCGCACCCGCCATGTCCTTGGCACTGATGCGGATCTCCGCTAGCTCCGAAAGCGCCGGAGCGACGAGTTCGCTGTCCGGGAACTCCGTCGTGATGCGCGTGAACAGCCCAGCCGCCTCGTTGCCACCCTTGAGCCGTGCGAGGCGCAGGAGCGCCTCCGCGGCGAAGGCGCCCTTGGGGGCCGCTTGCAGGTAGGACCCAAACCACGAGGCCGCCACGTCATTCTCTTCCGCGGCCAAGGCCGCGCGGCCGGCCATGAAGGCAGCCTCTTGGCGCTCGGGAACGGTGGCCTTGGTGTCCTTGGCCAGGTTCATGAAGAGTTCCTTCGCGCCCTGGTGGTCGTTCGCGTACCAACGGCACCAAGCGAGACGCCCGTTCGCACGGGAGATGAGCTCTGGGCTTGCCGGCGTCACGGCCGGCGCCCCGTTGGAGCCGGGCCTCGCCTCGCTCAGGAGCCGCTGCAAGAGCGGTTCGGCCTCGTCGTAGCGCTTGAGCCGGAAGAGGGCCTCCCCGCGGGTCAAGAGAGCGTCCGCCCGGTAGGCGGCGCCTGGCTCCCTGGCCACGCCGGTGAGCAGCGTCTGCGCGAGGCGCTCCGCCTCCTTGGCATCCCCTGCGTTGAGACGCGCCACCGCAGCGGCGTGAAGGGCATAGGCGCTGCCAGAGCTCTCGTAGAGCTCCGCCGCTTCGTCCGCTCGGCCGAGTTCAAAGAGCGCATCGCCCGCGGCGATGCGCAGCTGAGCGGCCATGGCCTCGTCGGGCTTCTTCGTCAGCCCTTCCTTGGCGGCCTTCAGGGCCGCCTGGTGGTTGCCCGTTCCTGCGTAGGCCAGCGATCGCCAGTAGCGCGTTTGCGCGTCGTCCGCCGCTGTCGACGCGGACAGCGCCCGAACGGCCCCGGCGAAGTCCTTGGCGCGCACGAGCTGCACGCCCTCCTGGCTGTCTCTTATACACATC